>NZ_DBFOSR010000109.1:0-27181 GCF_048427265.1 Paraeggerthella sp. | reverse complement strand
GCCGGAGAATGGCTCGCGCTCGACGCGTGGTACCGCTTCGGCGCGGACGGATACGCGCTCACCGGCTGGCAGCTTGTCGACGGCAAGTGGTACCTGTTCGGCGACGACTGCCGCATGCTCGCCGGCTGGCAGAGCGTCGGCGAAAAGTGGTACTACCTGACCGGCTCCGGCGCCATGGCCACAGGATGGGCGGAGGTCGACGGGGCATGGTACTACCTGGACGCGTCGGGCGCGATGCGGACCGGATGGCTGCTCGACGGCGGCAAGTGGTACTGGCTCGACGAGTCGGGGGCGATGGCGCGCTCGACGTGCCGGAGCATAGACAGCAAGTGGTACGCCTTCGGATCGTCCGGCGCGATGATATCCGGCGAGGTGCCGACCGGCTCCGGCGGGGACATGGAGCTGGGGTAGCCGGCGGCTGCGCTCGGACGGCCCGCCGTGCAGCAGCCTGCCCAGGCCGCTGCATCGTCCCTTCGGGGACCGCCCGCGCTCCTTCGGGGGCGCGGGCTTTTTCGATGTCGTTTTCGACGCTTTCCCATATCCTTCGCATATCCTAAGTTGGCGTTTTTATGGTTGCTAAGGTTGATGGGATTACAAAAACCGCTGGTCAGACTGCTGCGGTTATTTGAAATGACTATATTTGTTAAGGAAAGCTTAAGATTTAATCTCTCTGACCTGGGGTTATTCGTCGAAATATCCTTAAATATCCTAACTGGACGCAGATTGCACCAAGGCGCGGCTCACGGCGTCCACCAGGTTGTCGACCGTCGGCTTGAGGTAATGCTTGCCGGTCACCCCCGGCAGGATGTGCCCCATAAGGAATTCCAACGTGTCGAAGTCTATCATCCAGTCGTACTGGGCGATGGTGCGCCATGAGTTCCGGAGGCTGGCGAACGGTATCGCGTCAGAGCCGGCGGACGATTCCCAGGCGTGCTTCAACGAGTTCATGCTGAGCGGCATCCCGTCGCCGCGGTCGGCCATCCATCCCGACCCCTCGGCTATCCTCTGGCGCGCTATCTCGTGAAGGCGGACCCCGTAAGGCTCCGGTATGACGGTCGTCCTCACGCTCTGCGGGTTCTTGAGATCGCCGTCCGGCATCGGGGCCTCCCCCGCCTTCTCCATGCGACGCACTATCGGCACGACCGCCAGTCGCACGCCGTGGGATTCGACGAGCTCCACTTCCTCCGGCTTGACGCCCAGCGACTCGCCCGTGCGCGCCCCTCCGAAGCAAGCCATTATGTAGGGTGCTTCGACGATGGTCCCTCGCAGCTTCGCGAGCACGGCTTCCGCGCGCGCAAGGTCGTACGTCCCGACTCGCCTCTCGATCGCTTTTCTGACCGGCATCTCGTACGGAAGGCGAAACTTGTTCGATAGGACCAGATCGTACTGGACCGCGAAGTCCAGCACTTTGCGCAGGATCACGACGGCATGGCTAGCATTGCCGACGGAGAGCGTCAGGAGCCACTCCTGGACCCTCGCCGGCTCGACGCTGTCCACGGGCACGCGATCCCATCGCGGCGCCGCCACGTTGCGCCAGCAGACGGCGTACGCGTCGCGGGTGTTCGGTTTCGTGCGACCGTCCGCAACCCGCCGCTCGATCCACGGCAGGTACCACATTCGGTACGCCTCCCCTATGGTCGGGACGGGGCGGTCCTCCGAATGCTCGACCTCCAGGCGGCTCAGCTCGAAGCACGCCTCCTTGTAAGTGCACTCGACGGTGCGCGAGCGCCGCTTCCGCCCCTCCGGCGTATTCTCCGTCCAGCGCAGTACGTGCTTGGTTTTCGTCACGCTCGTGATCGATCCCCACGAGCGCCGCCGCTTCTTCCTCGGCATGGTACAATTCACCTTGCCTTTCCGTCAGGTTAGGTTGCACCCCCGCCCAGGTCGCCAAACTTACGCGGGGGTGCGATTGCCGTAGACCCTACTTGGACATCTCCTCGATCGCTCCTTTTATAGCGGTTCCCGCTTTGGCTATCTCGCTTTTCAGGCCGCTGCCGTTTTTACCGATGGAATCGGCGATCCTCTCGACCGCGCGCCTGGTTTGGCGCTCTTCTGAATCTGTATATATCGAGCCAAGAAATGCATCGTAATCCAGAAAGTACTCGTCGCAAAACCGGGTTCCTTCTTTATTGCTTCTACCGTAATAGAATACTCGAACCGGTATAACTCCAACAGGATCACGAAATACGGCATCGGACGATATCCCGACCACTGAGTCCACGTACGTTCCGGGAGCGAGCATTTTAATCCCGCTTTTGTTGAGCTTGTCCACGAAGCCACGATCCAAACAATCGAGCCCAGGCAGGCCATTCAGTTCAAACGATATGTCGAAAGCCACGCCGTTTCCAATGTTCTTCACCCAGAGAACAATGGATCCTTTCGATCTGTCGTGGTCAACGTAGACGATCACGTTAGGACGCGTTTGGGACAAGTACACTTTGCGCGAAACGATCGCCGACGCTATAGCGCCGACAGCGGCAACAGCCGCCACCAGCACCGAAAGGTACGGTAACGCCTGGCCCCAATCGAAATGTGACATATCTGGGATGTTCATACTGCATCCTTTACCGTTAGGAGAAGCTCCATGAGCATAGACACGCTGTTCAAGATCGTCATCGGCTGCTGGATCGTCGTCCTCGCCCTCCTACTGTGCATGCTCGCCATCATGACGGTGGCGCTCTTCTGTTAGAGCTTCTTCTCGATCTTCTTCAGCTCGTCGAGGATCCACGCAAGCGCCAGCACGGTAGATCCGATGCCGAATATGATGAGGCCGGTGGGGAGGCTCGCTCCGAACATAGCGAGCAGCCCCGTAGCAACGAGCACGAACGCCAGGATCTGAAGTATTGCGGTCATAATTTTCTCTCTGCCTCTACCAACAAGAGTTGCTAATTAAGCAATTTTGCAACTTTCGATAATTGAATTGTAAGTGTCATAGTTTGATTCGAACTCTGATTCGCTCATAGCGATGCCAACGACAGCAGACACGTTTTCGTCATTAGACCCAACAATCAGAACAATGAAAAAAGATCCTCCGCCATCGGTACCTTCGATTCGCATAGCGCTATTGTCTCCAATTCTAACTCTGTGCATAGCGCCTCCGCCTTTATTGAACGTACCTGCAATTTCGTCCATGGAAATGCTAGCTGCCGATGCATCCGTGATTGTCAGAGCAGATCCTTCAGGCGACTCATACACTGAATCGGTAGGAACAACAACTCCACCCATTGACATGCCGCCTGTCTTAGCGTCTACCTTATTCCAATCAGAAGGGCACGTAAGTTCAACATTAGATCCCCGCACAATCTGCCCGGCTTTTATCGAACCAGCGCCGTAGCCGTTAGACATAGCCCATGCGCCGAATCCAATAAACGCTACGAACGAGGCGCAAATGATCGACACGCAGATTATGACAACCTTCCCCCAAACTGGCAGACCCTTCTTCTTTTCGTTCATGCACTTCCTCCTTAGAACTTTATAGGCTTCGCTGGAAGAGTCTTCCAGAACACCTCTCCGATGAGATGGACGGGCGGCGAGGCGGGATCTTTGGTATTTATAGCGATGTCTGGGTAGTCTTCGACCATGGTGCTCTCGGCATGCAGCACGATGGTGTTGCCGGCGAAGAAGACGCGCTTTATCGTCGCTTCGTCGCCGTTGACTCCGACCAGAGCCACGCTCCCGTCGCGCACGTCCATATCGGGATCGCAGAGCGCGATCTCGTCGTCGCGGAACAGCAAGTCCATGCTGTGCCCCGTCGGCTTGACGCCGAAAGCGCGAGGGTGCGAATCCCGAAACTCGTCGGGGATGGAGACAGTCTCGCCATCCTGCACGTACACTTCCCGCCACTCCCCTGCTGCGACATTTCCGAGCATTGGGACAACGTGATGGGAGTATGAGGGCTTGATAGCGCTTCTCGAACCAGTTACCCCATCGTCGTCTTCAACACAGAGAAGATAGTCGGCGGTGCAGTCAAATACCTTGCATAGTTTAATAATCACATCGCCGGGAAGATCTCTATCTCCGTATTCGTAATACTGAAGAGAAGTGTCCGAAACTTCAACGATTTCAGCCAACTTTCGTTGAGACATCTTTGCGGCTTTTCGGAGTTCTCTAATTCTATTAGGGTATTCCATTTCGCACCTCCTTCTGTTGTTTTCGGAAATATACACCTACCAATTATAGAAAGTCAAATTTGGTGTTGCATTACCAAGTAATGTTGGTATATAGTTTGTTTCGCGATACCACGAATAGGAGGTGATTATGAAAAACAACATCGCGAGCGAGCGCAAACGGTTGGGATTGAAGCAGGGCGAACTCGCAGAGGCCGTGGGAGTTTCTCTCAACTCCGTTGCCCGCTGGGAACGTGGCGAATTCGCACCTCAAGCATCGGCCCTCAAGAAGATGCACGAGCTGTTTGGATGCACCGTGGACTACCTGCTGGGATTGACTGAAGAGCGCGTTTAGAAAATTGAAGGAGAAGCCAATGTGGATATTCCGCGCAGTTGCTACGGGGTTCGCCTGGGCGGCGATTGTGTGCTTCGTGGGCGCCTTCCTCGGAGGACTGCAGGAGGAAGCGGGTCTTCTGATCTGCTCCTGCTTTCTGGCGGGCTTATCAGCCGTGGCGCTGTTGGTGACGAAAGTGGGTGAGTGAACGCCGTACGACACGATCATGAACTACGAGAACGGCGAGGGCGGCATCGGCTACGAGACTGCCTGGGCGCTGGCCGACGGGAAGGTCTACACCGTCGACTCCGTGCACATCAGGAGGTCGAGTCCCGGAAACGTGAACGTCGGAGCCAACCTGGCCGACGAATCGAACGTCATCGTGAATGGAACCAGGCCGATCGCCGTAGACATGCAGCTGATGGGCTACGCGCTGAACAAGAAGGCCACCGCGTGATGCGATGGCCGGAAAGACAAGCGGGCGGCAATCCCTGCCAGGAACGCCCGCATGACATGAGAGAGGATACCACAATGGAGACCATCGGAGATACCGGTCAGCTCCTCGGGATGGCCCGTTTGGTCGGGCTGCCGGTCAAAGGAGCGTACACCATCAGCGAGATCGCGGCGGCGTCGGGCGTATCCCCCACGACGCTTCGGCGCGAAGCCAGCCGAGGGCGACTGAGGACGTTCCTGCCGCCAGGCCGCGAGCGAGGGCAGCTGGTGAAGCCCGAATGGTTCGACGAATGGTTCGAGGAGGGCGTCAGATGAAGGGATCGTCGTTCAAGGGCCGCGAAAGCGGGCGGCGCGGAGCATACAACGACATGCGAAGCGATCTGCTGTTCGCGTTCGGGTCGTTCGCCGTCACCTACGCCGTCATCGTCCTGGCGGCGCACGGCATGGCGCAAGGATGGTGGTGACCGTGGAGCAGGCGCCAGCGATTAAGGCGGCCCGCGATGCCGTCGCATGGGCCAAGGCCCCGTCGAAGGTCGACCCGGCCGTAAACAACTACACGGCGCTGTACCTGGACGTGCTGCGCGTCGTCCGCACGACGGACGCGGGCCAGGCGGTCGTGCACCAGCTCCCCGGATTGGCCATGGCCCACTGGCCGTGCCTGTCCAGGCTGCTGATCATGGACAATCCCGGCCTGGCCGACCGGATACACCCGCATCTCGACCCGACGCTCGACAGCCAGGCCGGCACGACGTGGCTGCAGCTGCAGTTCGCCGAGGTCACAGGGCGCCGCCCCCTGGTCCGCAGCTGGCGGCACGTGAAAGCGTCCATGCCGCGATGACGCGAAGAGGATCGGCCCAGATGCCGTGGACCACCGCCGAGATCGACCGGCTGCGCGACATGGCCGGCAGGATCCCCGTGCGCGAGATATGCCGCAACCTCAAGCGCTCGCGCAAGTCGGTGGAGCACGCCGCCGCCAGGCTCGGCCTGTCCCTGAGGTGCTGCCGCACGAGGCTCGTATGGTGCGACGAGTGCGCCACGTGGCGCTCCGCCCTCGACAGGGACGGAAGGTGCCGGGTGTGCCGGATGCGCGAGCAGCTGGCAGGGCGCGAGGCGGCGTGCGCCGAGGCGCTGGCGGCCATGACCCCGGAGCAGCGAGCGGTGTACGCCGAGAGCGAGGCAAAGAGATCGACGCGCCGGCTCCCAGCGAGGCCGAGGCCCGCCAAGCGCGAGAGCTGCCCCATGAGCCGCTACGAGAGGGACAAGGCGCAGGCGGAGTACCTGCTCGATCTTGAAAAGTGGGAGTACCGCCGCCTCAAGCTGCCGTACGACGCCGCCAAGACACGACTGCGCCGCATGCGGGAAGTCACGGGAACGAACCCGAGAAAAAAGTGAAACGAGTGGGGGTTTTCAACGAAACCCCTGTTAGGAGGGTGTCAATGGAACTCAGAGAAATCAATGTCGAGGACGTGTACCCCGACGAGAAGAACCCGAGGCAGGACTTCGGCGACATCGCCGCCCTGGCCGAGAGCTGCATGCTCAACGCGGTCAACCCCGGCGAGCCGGTGAACCCCATCGTGGTCGTGCAGGACGGAGGCATCTACCGCATCGTGGACGGCGAGCGCCGATACAAGGCCATGAAGGCCAACCGCCTCAAGCGCTGCCATGCCGTCGTGTGCGACGGCATGGACGAGGCCAACGCCATGGTGGCCATGGTCGCGACCGACGACAAGCGCCAGCTGACCGAGATCGAGCGAAGCCGCGGCGTCCAGCAGATGCTGCTGCTCGGCGTGGACCCGGAGAAGGTCGAGCGCGCTGGGCGCATGGCCAAGGGCAGCGCCGCGAGGCTGCGGCGCGCCAGGAAGGCCGTCGACGACGCGGGAGACGACATGACGCTCGACCGCATGCTGGCCATAGCCGAGTTCGACGAGGCCGGCGACGAGGACGCGGTCGAGCAGCTTGCCAGCTGCCGGCACGAGGACTGGCGGCGCATCGCCAAGGATCTCCGCGAGAAGGCCGAGAACGAGCGGGCCATGGCGGAGCTGCGCTCCAAGGCCGCGGAGCTCGGCATCGAGCTGTTGGATAGCGTCGATGGCATGGCCTACGTGGCTACCTGCCGCACTCCGAGCGACCTGGAGACCGCGTGCTCCGACGCCCCCGAGGGGACCGCGTACGTGGCGATCGCGGACCGATGGAACGGCGCGCGCGTCGTCGTATACGCGCCGGACGAGGCCGACGACCCCGATGCCTCGGCGGCCCGCGAGCTCGCCGACGCGTACGCAAATGCGGCCGAGAAGGCGCTGGACTCCGTCCGCGACTACCTGGTGGCCGCGCTCATGGAGGGGCCGTACCCGGAGAAAACCATGGCGCGCGCCATGGACGAGTTCATGGGCTGCGACGATCAGTGGAGCCGCCGCAGCAAGGCGGCGCGGGCCGTGAACGCATCGGGCTGGGACGGCCCGCGCCGGATCGGAAAGGCCACCTGCATGGCAGGCGTGTCGATCCTGCAGGATTGGCTCTCGTCCGCCCGCAACGTCAAGGTCGCGATCCCGTACGCGACCGGCGCCGACGAGGGGCGTCCCCGCTGGGCCGTCGAGTACGCGAGGGCGTTCCGCGACGCCGTAGCCCTGGCAAGGGCCGACGGCTGGGAGATGCCGCTCTCATGCGCCGACGTCGTCGCCGAGGTGGGCGCATGGCTCGAATCAGCGCCTGAGGAAGAAACCGAAGAGGAGGAATAGAATGGCCGTGAAGATAAACAGCCTGGAAGTCGAGAACGTCAAGCGCGTGAAGGCCGTGGCCCTCGAGCCGTCCGAGGACGGGCTCACCGTCATCGGCGGGCGCAACGGGCAGGGCAAGACCAGCGTGCTCGACGCCATCGCCTGGGCGCTCGGCGGCGACCGCAAGCGGCCGAGCGACGCCAAGCGGGACGGCAGCGCGACCGACCCGCATCTGCGGGTGGAACTGTCCAACGGCATCGTCGTGGAGCGCCGCGGCAAGTCCGGCTCGCTGAAGGTGACGGACCCGGAGGGCCGCAAGGGCGGGCAGCAGCTGCTCGACTCGTTCGTGGAGTCGCTCGCGCTCGACCTGCCGAAGTTCCTCGCGATGAACGACAAGGACAAGGCCCGCACGCTGCTCGGCATCATCGGCGTGGGAGAGGACCTGGCGCGCCTGGAGCTGGAGGAGCAGACGCTCTACAACCAGCGCACCGGCATCGGGCAGATGCGCGACCAGAAGAAGGGCGCGGCCGCCGACATGCCCATGCACCCCGACGCGCCCGCCGAGCCGGTGAGCGCCATGGCGCTGATCCAGAGCCAGCAGGAGATCCTGGCGAAGAACGGAGAGAACCAAGCGAAGCGGCAGAAGGCAGAGCAGCTGAAAACGGCGTACGACAACGCCACGAACGATGCGCTGCTGATCCAGGAGCAGATCGCCGGCATGCAGAAAGCCCTCGAAGCGAAGTGCGAGGAGGTCTCCGACCTACACGCCGACCTCCTGATCGCGAAGAAGACCGCCGAGCAGCTGCAGGACGAGTCCACGGCCGAGATCGAGGAAGAGCTGCAGCAGATCGAGACCGTCAACGCGAAGGTCCGCGACAACCAGCGCCGCCTGGACGCCGAGCGCGAGGCAGAGGAGCTGGACGAGCAGTACGCGGAGATGACCGAGCGCATCGAGTCGGTGCGCCGGGCGAAGATGGACCTCTTGAAAGGCGCGGACCTGCCGCTGCCCGGCCTGGCGGTCGAGAACGGACTGCTGACCTACCAGGGCCGCAAGTGGGACTGCATGAGCGGCTCCGAGCAGCTGCGGGCCGCAACCGCGATCGTGCGGCGCCTCAAGCCGGAGTGCGGCTTCGTCCTCGTCGACAAGCTGGAGCAATGCGACCCGCAAACGCTTGCTGAGTTCGGACGGTGGGCCGAAGAGGAAGGCTTGCAGATTATAGGAACACGCGTATCAGCCGGCGACGATGACATGTGTTCAATAGTCATCGAAGACGGCTACTCCATCGACACTGAGAAACCTGCCAAAACAGCCGATCTAGACCAGAAGTGGGTGATGTAAGCGATGGGAACGCTCATCAACCTTGTAGGGATGCGATTCGGAAGGCTGGCAGTGATCGAACGCGCCGGATCTCGCAATGGCCATCCTTTGTGGCGGTGTTCGTGCGATTGCGGAAGAGAGACGTTCGTTGTGTCCGGATCGCTCCGAAACGGCTTGACAAGAAGCTGCGGATGCCTCGACCAAGAGCGCAGAGTCATCCATGGAGGAAGCCACCAAGATAGGTTGTATCAAGTATGGCTTGGCATGCGGCAGAGGTGCAATTACACGAAGCACCGCGACTACCAATCCTATGGAGGACGCGGTATCAAAGTATGCGATCAGTGGCAGAACGATTACGCCGCCTTCAAAGACTGGGCAATGTCGCACGGATACGATCCGAATGCTGCATTCGGAAAATGCACAATCGACCGCATCGATGTCAATGGCAACTACGAACCGAGCAATTGTCGCTGGGTCGACGAAAAGACGCAGGCTAGCAATCGCAGGCCGAGAAAGAAGGTGGGCGCATGAGCTTCTCGATAACGAGCGGCATCAAGAAAAAAGCTCAAAAGGTCGTCGTGTACGGGGTCGAAGGCATCGGCAAGACGACCTTCGCGGCGCAGTTCCCCTCGCCTATCTTCATCGACACCGAAGGATCTACCGAGTTCCTAGACGTGAAGAGGTTCGAAAAACCGCAAAGCTGGACAATGCTCCTGGACGAAGTGAAGCACGTCCGCGACAACCCCGGCCTATGCGCGACTCTCGTTATCGATACGCTCGATTGGGCAGAGCGCATCTGCATCGCAAGCGTATGCGCGAAGCAAGGCATCGGCGGCATAGAGGACATGGCGTACGGTCGTGGCTACACATACGCCTACGAGGAGTTCGGCAAGCTGCTCAACGCGTTATCCGACGTTGCAGCGCGCGGCGTCAACGTCGTCTGCGTAGCCCATGCGATGATCAAGAAGTTCGAGCAGCCCGACGAAGCCGAGCCGTACGACCGCTACCAGCTGAAGCTCGTGGATACCCCGAAGAAATCGAATGCGGGAATGGTCAAGGAATGGGCGGACGCGGTGCTGTTCGCCAACTACGAGACGATCGTGGAGACGGTCGGCGAGGGCAAGGGCGCGAAGGGCAAGGCCCGCGGCGGCCAGAAGCGCGTGCTGCACACGCAGCACCACGCATGCTGGGACGCGAAGAACCGCTGGGGCCTGCCGCCGGAGATCCCGCTCGACTACGCGCAGATAGCGGCCTTCGTGCCGGCGTCGGCTCCGAGCCCGACGGCGCAAGCCGCGCCCGCTCCTACCGCGGCTCCGGCTCCGGCAGCTGCCGCCGCCCCCGTCCATGAAGCAGCGCCGAAGCCCGTGCAGAGCGTCACGTTCGCGCAGGACGGCACGGTGGTGAGCGACACGGCGCAGGCGAACGGCTCCGGACTGCCGGACTTCTGGGCGCCTGCGCTGCAGCTGATGGAGAAGGACGGAGTGACCATCGACGACATAGTCGCGAACGCGGTCTACAGGAAGCATTTCACGCCCGACACGCCGCCAAGCCGCTATCCGAAGGACTACGTGGAGGGCGCGATCGTCACCCAGTGGCCGAAAGTAGTGGAAAACGTGCGGAACCTCCGCGAGAAAAACGAACCGGTGCCGTTCGGCGCGCCGGATATGACCAAAGCTTAGGAAAGGACAAGGACATGGTAGACAACGAAAAGGGAGAGGCGTTCGACTGGGACGTCAGGGAAGTGTCTGACGACGGCGGGTTCACGCTGCTGCCCGCCGGGACCTACGCCTTCGAAGTGCTGAAGATCGAGCGCGAGCGGTTCGAGGGATCCGACAAGATGGCGGCCTGCCCGCGGGCCAAAGTGACCCTCAACGTCTGGACCGACCAGGGATGGGCGCCCATCTCGGACCGTCTGATGCTCAACACCAAGATGGCGTGGCGGATCGCCAGGTTCTTCGAGGGGCTGGGCTTCGAGCGCGACCCGCAGACGGGCAGCGTGCGCATCGACTGGAACGAGGCCGTCGGAAAGCAGGGGTACGTGAAGATCAAGGTCCGCGAGTACGAATCGAAGGGCGAGACGCGCCAGGCCAACGACATCGACGCGTACCTCAAGCCGTCCGAGTGGCCCGTCGACCAGCAGCAGGCCGCGCAGCAGACGAGCATGCCGGTCCCGCCGCAGCCTACCGCGCCGGTTCCGCACTCCACCTACGAGATGTAGCGATATGGAGGCCGTGAATCTCAGGCCGTACCAGGACGAGGCGCGCCGGGCGATCGAGCGCGAATGGGACGAGGGGCGCGCCAAGACGCTCCTCGTCCTGCCCACCGGTTGCGGCAAGACCATCGTGTTCGCGATGGTCGCGAAGGACGTCGTCGACCGGGGAGGCCGCGTGCTCGTGCTCGCCCACCGGGGCGAGCTGCTCGACCAGGCGGCCGACAAGATCGGCAGGGCGACGGGCCTGGGCTGCAGCGTCGAGAAGGCCGACCGCACGTGCCTGGGCGAATGGTTCCGGGTAGTCGTCGGCAGCGTCCAGACGCTCATGCGCGAGAAGCGGTTGAAGCGGTTCGATCGCGACTACTTCGACGCCGTCATCGTGGACGAGGCGCACCATGCGCTGTCCGCGAGCTACCAGGCGGTGCTGGACTGGTTCGACGGGGCCGACGTGCTCGGCGTGACCGCCACGCCCGACCGAGGAGACCGCCGGAACCTGGGAGCCTACTTCGATTCGATCGCCTACGAGTACACGCTGCCCCGCGCCATCAAGGACGGGTACCTCTGCCCCATCAAGGCGCAGACGGTGCCGCTGTCCATCGACCTGGCGGCCGTGCGGACGCAGTCGGGCGACTACGCCGCGGGCGACCTCGGGACGGCGCTCGACCCGTACCTGGAGCGCATCGCCGACGAGATGGTGGCGGCGGGCTGCATGGAGCGCAAGACGGTGGTGTTCCTGCCGCTCGTGGCCACGTCCAAGAAGTTCGCGGGCATCCTCGCCGCCAAGGGCCTGCGCGCCATGGAGGTCAACGGCGAGAGCGCGGACCGCGCCGAGACGCTGGCGGCGTTCGACGAGGCAGGGCCGGGAGCGGCGCTGTGCAACTCGATGCTCTTGACCGAGGGATGGGACTGCCCGAGCGTGGACTGCGTGGTGGTCCTGCGCCCGACGAAGGTGCGCTCGCTGTACTGCCAGATGGTCGGGCGCGGCACGCGCCTGAGCCCCGAGACCGGCAAGGCCGAGCTGCTGCTGCTCGACTTCCTCTGGCACGTCGAGCGCCACGAGCTGTGCCGCCCCGCGCACCTCATCGCGGAGAGCGACGACGTGGCGCAGGCCATGACCGAGCGCTTGGAGCAGGCCGGGCGCCCTGAGGACCTGGAGGCCGTCGAGCGCGAAGCGGCCAAGGACGTCGTGGAGGAGCGCGAGCGCAAGCTCGCCGAGCAGCTGGAGTCGATGCGCAAGCGCAAGCGCAAGCTCGTCGACCCGCTGCAGTTCGAGATGAGCATAGCGTCGGAGGACCTGACCGGCTACGTCCCCCAGTTCGCCTGGGAGATGGCGCCGGCGAGCGACGCCCAGAAGGAGGCGCTCGAAAAGGCGGGCATCTGCCCCGACGAGATCGAGTGCGCCGGCAAGGCGTCGATGATTATGGACAAGATAGCGAAGCGCAGGGCCGAGGGCTTGGCGACGCCCAAGCAGATCAGGCAGCTGGAGGGGCGCGGTTTCCGCCGCGTCGGCGAATGGACGATGGACCAGGCATCGGCGCTCATAAGCCGCATAGCCGCCAACGGGTGGCGCACGCCGGCGAGCATCGATCCCGCGACGTACGAACCGGGGCGGGCCGCGCAGGGCGCCGTCCACGTCCCGACGCTGCAGCTCGGGACGTAAAGAGGAGAGAAGATGGCCGAAGGATACGATCTGGCGGAATGCCTGGGCGCGATAGACCCCGCCGCGTGCAGCTACGAGGAGTGGCTGCGCGCCGGCATGGCCCTGCACGCCGAGGGGATGCAGCTCGCGCTCTGGGACGAATGGAGCCGCCGCGACGCTGCCCGCTACAAGGACGGCGAGTGCGAGAGGAAATGGAGGGGGTTCGGGCGCTGCGGCTCGAGCGACGTGAAGGGCGGCACCCTCGTGCAGATGGCGCGCGACGCGGGCTGGTCGCCCGCCTGGGACATGGGAGAGGCCATCGGCTGGGACGTGTCTGAGCTTCCGGCGTCGTCCGCGCCCGGCCGCATCGTCGACCCGACGTGGGTCGAGAGCGCCGACCTCGTCGAGCCCGGGGCGGACTGGAGCGGGTCGGCGGACCTCGTGCGCTACCTGGAGGCGCTGTTCGACCCCGGCGAGGTCGTCGGCTACGTGGTGGAGGCATGGGACGACGAGGGCGCGTGGAAGCCGTCCAACAAGGGCCCGCACACCGAGACCGCCGGCGAGATAATCGAGCGCGTCAAGAAGCACGGCGAGGACATGGCGTCGTCGCTCGGATGGAACAACGCCGAGGCGGGCGCGTGGATCCGGTTCAACCCCCTCGACGGCAAGGGCGTGCGCAACGAGAACGTCGCGGAGTTCCGCTACGCCCTCGTGGAGAGCGACGACATGGCCGTCGGGCGGCAGCTGGCCATCATGAGGGAGCTGGAGCTGCCGGCGGCGGCCATCGTGCACAGCGGCGGAAAAAGCGTGCACGCCATCGTGCGGGTTGACGCCGCGAACTACGACGAGTACCGAAAGCGCGTCGACCTGCTGTACGCCACGTGCCGGGAGAACGGCTTGAAGGTCGACGTTCAGAACAAGAACCCGAGCCGCCTGTCCAGGATGCCCGGCGTGACCCGATCGGGCCGCAAGCAGTGGCTCGTGGCCACCGACGCCGGCAAGGCGTCATGGGCCGAGTGGCGCGAGTGGATCGACGAGCAGAACGACGACCTGCCCGACCCGGAGAGCCTGGCGGACTGCTGGGACGCGCTGCCGGAGCTGTCCCCTCCCCTGATCGAGGGCGTGCTGCGCCAGGGCCACAAGATGATGCTGGGCGGGCCGTCCAAGGCCGGCAAGTCCTTCGCGCTCATCGAGCTGTGCGTGGCCATAGCCGAGGGCGTGCCCTGGCTCGGCTTCGGCTGCGCCCAGGGGCGGGTGCTCTACGTCAACCTGGAGCTTGACCGGGCGAGCTGCCTGCACCGCTTCAAGGACGTCTACGGGGCCATGGGCGTCGAGCCGGCGAACCTGGCGAGCATCGACGTTTGGAACCTGCGCGGCAAGTCCAAGCCCATGGACCAGCTGGCGCCGTCGCTGATCCGGCGCGCGCTCAAGACGCGGCCCATCGCCGTGGTGATCGACCCGATCTACAAGGTCATCACCGGAGACGAGAACTCGGCCGACCAGATGGCCGCGTTCTGCAACCAGTTCGACCGCGTGGCCACGGAGCTGGGATGCGCCGTCGTGTACTGCCACCACCATTCGAAGGGCAGCCAGGGCTCCAAGCGCTCCATGGACCGCGTGAGCGGCTCGGGCGTGTTCGCCCGCGACCCGGACGCGCTCCTGGACATGATCGAGCTGGAGCAGACCGACGCGCTGCGCCAGCAGCAGGAGGACGCCGCCGTGTGCGCCGCTCTGGAGCGGGCCATGGCCGAGCTCGGCCCCGACGGATGGCGGGACGTGATCGGCGACGACGACCGCCTGTCGGCCAAGCGGTTCCTGGAGGGCGCCCGCGCCCTGCTCTCGCGAGCCGGCGAGCGCGCCGCGCTGGACGCCGTCGTGGCCGCGAGAGCCGCCGCCAAGGCCCGCACGGCGTGGCGCATCGAGGGCACGCTGCGCGAGTTCCCGCGCTTCGAGCCGCTCAACCTGTGGTTCGACTACCCGGTGCACCGCCCCGACGCGACGGGGGCCCTGTCGGACGTCGACCCCGAAGGCGAGGGCAACAGATGGGCCGGCAAGGCCGGCAGGGACCGTCGGGCGAAGACCTCCGAGGAGCGGAAGAAGGAGCGGCGGGCCGCGCTCGAGGAGGCGTTCTCGGCATGCGACACGGGCGGCGGCGTGACGCTCAAGGACGTGTCCGAGTTCATGGGCGTGACCGAGAAGACGGTGCGAAACCGTGTCAAGGAGCACGGCGGCTTCTGGATCGACGGCAGCTCGATCGGGCGGAAGGCGCAATCGTGAGGAGGGAAAAAAGCGGGTTTTTTCCTTCTCGTTCCGACGTCTTTTTCGACGCGAAGCGACGCTTTTTTCCTTCCGTCCGAAAAGACGCGAAGCGGGTTTTTTCCTTCTTTTCCCTCGCAGGGAAAAAAGCGGGAAATCCGGCTTTTTTCCGAGGGAAGGAAAAAGCTTACTACTTCGTAGTTAAAAAAGCTTTCCTTCCCTCACGGTCAGAGGGGAAAGGAAGGCGGGCGACAGCTTACGCCCGCCGTCCTCCCTTCCCCTGCCTCTGACGAAGGCGCCGAAAATCAAAACCAGAATGATAGAAGGAAGGTAGCAATTATGAAAGCAAGACGGTTGGACAAGAGGCTGGACGCGGCGAAGCGCATGCCCGCACTCCATCACACGCTGCCGGGCAGAGAATTCGACGCGAAGTCGAGCGAGGTGCTGCAGTGGCTCGCATCGCAGCCGGAGCTGATGTTGTACCTGTTCGACAAGGCCAGCGGCAACGGCCTCATAGAATACGACGCCGCAACCGGCACGTGGAAGGGGGCCTCGTCATGAGCTGGCCCGAGTACGAGACCATCGACACCTGTCCGTACGGCAGCGCCGTGGAAGCCGAGCGCGCGGGATTCTCGGCCTGCGAGGTCTGCGCGATACCGGACTACGCATGCGTCAAGATCGACGAGTACGAGTACGCCAGGCGCCACTGCCGGGATGGCTGCACCCACCCTGAACAGTGGCTGTACGGGTGCTGGTGCTGCGAGGAGCGCTACGACGCATACGACATGGTCGTGCCGTGCAAGCGGAAGGCGGTGAGCGAATGATCGAGTTCTTCGCCCCCATGGTGCCGCCGACCGCGACGCACAACGACCTCGTGGCCGTCTCCGATTCGCGCGGAAAGGCCCGTCTCGTCAAATCTGCGGCCCTGAAAGCGGCGGAGGCGAAGTGGGAGGCGCATCTTGCCGAACATGCCCCGCAGAAGCCGTTAGACGGCCCCGTGGCGATCGAGATGCGCATCTGCTGGCCGACGGGCGGGAAGCGCGCGCAGGGCAGCTGGCACGCCGTCAAGCCCGACGCCGACAACGTCGAGAAGACCGTGTTCGACGTCATGGCCAAGCTGGGCTACTTCGCGAACGACAGCCGGATCGCGCTGCACTCGACCGCGAAGCTGTGGAGCGATCCGGCGGGAATATACGTGAGGATGGAGGAGCTATGAAGTTCGTCATGCTAGTGTTCGCCGGAATGACCGTGATCGCGGTGGCCGCGCTCTCCATAGCCGGGTGGCTGTTCCATGCCGGCCAGAACATGCCCGCCTTCGCGATCCTCGTGGCCGGTGCGGCCTTCTTCTTCAGGATGCCCGCCGGCCTGTCCGGGAGCTTCAGCGAAGGCGGCGATCGGTGAGGGTCTACGTGGCGGGCCCCGTGACCGGCGTGCGCGGCCTCAACCGGTTCGCCTTCGAGGACGCCGCCGACCAGCTCGCCGAGCTCGGCTTCCGGCCCGTCGTCCCCCACTGGTTCGTCCCGCCCGACGCCGAGTGGCGCGCTGCGATGCGGTCCTGCATCGAGACGCTCGTCAAGTGCGACGGGGTCTGCCTGCTGCCGGGATGGAGGGCGAGCAGGGGCGCGCAGACCGAGTACCTGCTCGCGATGAGGCTGGGGATGGACGTGCGCGAGCTCCCACGCTGGCTCGGGTGACGCCTCCACCATCATGCACGGTGCCGGCGATCGGGCCGGCACCCTCCCGACAGCCCCGCGCCCCATCGCCGGCGCGCGGGGCGTCGCGCGCGAAAGGACGCTCATGGCCAAGCTGAGGATCCCCCGACTGGTGCCCGACGGGACGGCATGCCGCGTCGAGACGCACTCCCCCGCCCGTCCCAGGACCGGGCGCAGGCCCGACTCCGAGCGCCTGGCTTCGGAGCCGTGGCGAGCCGACGGCTACGGATCGGCGTACCGCAGATCCCGCCAGGCCGTCATCGAGCGACAGCGCGGGCGCTGCGCCGTGACCGGCGAGCAGGTGGCCGTGAAGGTGGACGGGACGTGGCGCATCTCCCAGCCAGGGGCCGGGGTGCACCATCGCGTCGCGCTCTGCGACGGCGGCGCCGACGACCAGGCGAACCTCGTGCTGCTGTCCGCCTCGGCGCACGCCCGCATCGACGCCGAGCGCAGGAGGGGTGAGGGGTCGGAATAGCCTCCCGCCACGCTTCCCCACCGCGCGCCAGTCTCAAGAGCGCATTTCGATGAAATTGGAGTATCGGCCGTCACGCTAACGTCACGGTAAGTGACACCTCGGCGAACATCAAAGCATGGAAACCATCAAGACATGCCCAGTGTGCGGGAGCGACTTCGCGGCGAAGCGCTCTACCGCAGTGTACTGCAGCCCCGCGTGCCGTAAGGCATCCCAGCGAAAGCGTCAGCTCGAAGAGGACTCCGGCCACCTGATCCAGGTGATCAAGATGGCGCCTCCCCATCCCGTAAAGCCGAAGCCGGCCACCGTCGACAACATCGCCGACGCGGTGATGATGGCGCGCGCCGCATCGACGTCCCTCAACCGCTACGCCTTGTCGTGCGCTCCGGCCCTGCGGGCGGTCTGCCTCAAAGCCGCGCTCGGAATCGACGAGGCGTTGAGCGAGGCCGGGCTATGAGCCGAGGAAGGAAGCCGGCGCCCAAGCTGGCGGCTCGCGACAATCAGGGCATCGACGCGGAGGTGGCGATCTGCCCGCGCGCTCCCGAGGTCGTGGCCATGAACGCGTACGCCGAGCAAGCATGGCACCTCGTCATGGACAACCAGACGAGGTTCCGCCGGCAGGAGCTGCCGCTGATCGAGCAGTACTGCATGGCGTACGCCATCAGCCGCCAGGCGCTCGACAACATGTCGGGCGAATACGGGACGATAAAGACCACGTGCCTAACGGCCGCCGGAAACGTCGTGCAGAACCCCGACTTCCGCACGTGGAAAGACGCGGTGAACCAGATGCGTCAGCTGTCGGGCGTGCTGGGCCTGGACACCCTCACCGCCGAACGGCTGAAGCTGACGCAAGCGGCGACCACGTCGCTCGCCGCAGACATCCCGAAGAAGGTCATGGAAGCGATGCGCACGATGCAAGGCAGCAATGGCTGAGGCGTTTCAGCCAGGCGTGGACAAGGCGCGCTGCAGCAAAGCCGGCATGTTTATCGCCGATGCGTACGAAGCATTCCTGACGTCCCATGTGCGCCACACGGACAACGAGTTCTTCGGCGTGCCGTTTAGGCTCGATCTGTTCCAGCGCGATATGTTCTGGCGGCCCGTGTTCGGCCAGGGACGATACGTCGGCAAGGGCGCGGCGCGGCGGTTCCGCCGCAAGATCAACACGGTAGTGTTCGGCTTGCCGCGAAACTCCGGCAAGTCCGACCTCGCATGCGGAACGCTGCTCACCATCGCCACCATGGAGCCTACCCACGCAGGCGAGTACGCGATCATCGCCGGGACGAAGGTGCAGGCGTCAAAGGACATGGGCAAGCTCAAGTCGATGATCCGGCAGGATCCCGACCTGCGGGCGCTATGGGAGATACGCAAGGACGAGATCGTCAACCGCGAGACCGACGCGCGCATCATGGTCATGCCGTACTCGGAGGAGGCCCTGCAATCGTGGCATCTCAACGTCTGCATCCTGGACGAGGCCCACATCTACAGGGACAGCGCGCTGTACGACGCGGTCGTTTCCGGCAACGGAAAGATATTCGGCGCGCTCACCATCATCATCACCACCGCCGCGAAGTCTCGCAGCGGCTTTCTGTGGGACAAGCTGCCCGAATGGCGCGAGGACCCTGCCGTGCACGTCGCATGGCTCGGAGCGCGCGACGACGAGGACGTGGACGACGAGCGCATGTGGAGGCGCACGCATCCCATGTCGTGGTGCGGCCTCGACTACATGCGCGACCAGAGGCGCAAGCTCTCGCGCGCCAGCTTCGAGCGATACGAGGTCAACCGCTTCCCGCTCGAGAAGTCGGCCGACCGATCAATGCGGATGTCGGACATCAGGGCTTGCCAGCGCGTGGAGAACGGCTTCGACTTCTCCAAGCGCTTCTGCCTTGCGATCGACGGCGCGACGTCGGGCGACGCATTCGCGATCGTCGCGCATCAGATCGCCGACGGCGTGGACTGCTGGCACGAGTGGGTCTACGACGACCCGGGAGAGGCCGGCTACTACCCGCTCGGCCAGATCGAGCAGCTGGTGGCGGAGCTGCACCAGCGCTACCGCTGCCCCGTCGGCATCGACCAGGCTCGGCTGCTCCTGATGGCCCAGCACCTGCAGGACGACTACGGCGTGGAGATCTACGAGGTCCCCCAATCCAACAAGGTGATGTGCCCGGCGTGCTCGCTCGTCGTGCAGACGGTGCGCTCGCATTCCTGCGCGCTCGAAGGGTGCCCGAAGCTGGCCGACCACCTGTCGAACTGCCGCGACCTGGAGCGCGAGCCGTTCGGCAAGCGCTTCGCATGCGAGAGGCACGGGCGCGGAACCGAGCGCATCGACGCCGCCGTCGCCGCGGCGATGGCCAAGTGGATGACCGCGACCATGCCCGAAACCCTCTCGTTCGCCGAGACCGGCGGCGTGTGGAGCGTGTGACACGAGAGGGATCATCCTCGGAAACGGCCGCTAGGAGGAACATGAGATCGCTTAAGGAGATCGTATCGGGATGGGCGTCCCCGAAGGCGCTCGCCGCAGGCCCGGCGCCCGTGGCGGGAGGCCCGCGCACGCAGCTCGACCTGCTCGACAAGATCCCGCCGAAGTCTAGGATCGAGAGGTACGGGGCCCTGCTGTCGAACGACTTCCTCGCATGCGAGACCGTCAAGGCGCGCGCGGTGCGCTCCCTGCCGGTCTCGGTGCTCATGCGCGTGGAGAACGGGCGCGTGCCGGACGACGGCCACTGGCTCGCGCCCGTGCTGCATCGCCCCAACTCGATGATGGCGTGGGGAGATCTGATCGCCTGGGCCATGATCCGGCGAGACGTCTTCGGAACGGCGTACATCCGGGTGGTCAGGGACCCGATCAGGGGCGCGGCGAGGGAGCTGCGGCCCGTGCTCGCCGCAGTCGGCTACTCGTTCGACCGCGCGACCGGCACGGCGACGTACTCGGCGGGGCGAGATTACTTCAACGATCCGTGGACGTGCCGCGAGGACGATCTCGTGGTCCTGAAGACCGACGTCAGCGAGGACGGAGGCGTCACGGGGCGGTCCATCGTGGAGATGGCGGCGAACGACATCGGGCTGTCGGTCGACCTGGTGAACTTCTACCGAACGCTGGTGGAGAACGGCAACTTCTTCCAGGGATGGCTCGAGACCGACAACCAGCTTTCCCCCGACGACGTGAAGGCGGTGCGCGAGTCGCTGGACGCGACCCGCGGCCCGGAGAACGCCGGGAGCATCCGCGTGTTCGACCGCGGGCTCAAGTACCACGACGTCTCGATCGCGCTCGACGGCATGGACATCGTCGCGCAGGAGAGGTTCGTCCTGGAGAAGGTCTGCCGAGCCTGCCACGTGGACATGCACCACGTGTTCGCAGACGACAAGGCGTCGGCCACGAGCGCGTCCGGCGCGGACATCGACTTCGTCAAGAACACCGTGGTGCCGGACGTCACGGCGATCGAGCAGGCGTTCCAGCCGGTGCTGGACCGCGCCGCGTCCCTCGGAGGGTCAGACAGCGGGTACCGCTTGAAGTTCAACGTCAACGGCCTGCTGAGGGGCGACTTCCGAACGCGAATGGAAGGGTTCCGCATCGGCGTGTACGCCGGGATATTCACGCGCGCCTGGTGCGCGACGCAGGAGGACATCCCCTGGCTGCCGGGCCAGGACAGGCTCCTGCAGCCGACCGCCTACTACGTGCTCGACGAGGACGGCATGCCCCAGCTCCCCGACGCGGCGACCGCCGGCACGTCCGGCCAATCCGACGGCGTGTCGGGGATCGAGGAGAGGGCCGCCGCCGATTCGCTGCGAAGGCTGCAGCCGGTGATAGCGGACGCGCGGCGCAGGATCGAGAAGAGGGCGCGCGCCGACGGGGACTGCGACAGGACGCGCGACTTCGCCGCCCAGGTGATGGCCCCCGTCGAGCTGGCGGCCGCCCACTGCGGCGCGTACCTCATGACGGGCGAGCTCGTAGACGACGCGATAGCGAAAGGAACCGACGATGCCGAACAGCGAAACTAGGGAGTGGTACCGGATCAACGACTCCGCCGACGAGGTGGAGATCTCCATATACGGGGACATCGGGGACACCTGGTGGGGCGAGAGCGTGAGCGCGAAGGAGCTGCTCGACGCGCTGAAGGAGGCCGACGGCAAGCCCGTCAACCTGAGGATCAACAGCGGCGGCGGAAGCGTGTTCGACGCGTACGCCATGATGAGCGCCCTCAGGTCCCACAAGGGAAGGGTCACGGCGCACGTCGACGGGGTCGCGGCGTCCGCCGCGTCGTTCCTCATCGCGGCCGCAGACGAGGTCGTCATGTCGAGCGTCGGCTGGATCATGATCCACGACGCGTCCATCTGGTGCAGCGGAACCGCGTGCGACCTGCGGGAGACGGCCGACTGGATGGAGCGCGTCGACGACCAGATTGCCGGCATCTACGCGGCGCGGGGGGCGCTGTCCAAGGAGGAGTTCGCGGCGGCCATGGACGCGACCACGTGGTACACGGCCGACGATGCCCTCGAAGCCGGCCTTGTCGACAGGGTCGAGCAGGCCGTCGCCGCAGCCGTCTGCGCCACGAACGACGCGGCCACCATCGAATCCGCTCCCCAAGGAGCGAAGGCCCTGCTAGGCGAGTTCTCGCCATGCGAGGCCGTCAAGGCGCGCGCAGCGTTCCCGCCGTCCGGCTCGCGTGATCCCGCGCCGGCCGTCGCGGGTGACACGTCCGCGACCATCGCAGCAGACGGGGCGGACGGCCAGGAGGCCGGCCAGCCGGAAGCGCAGGAGCGCGTCGTCGTCATCGACTCGAAATTGTACAGATTGGAGAACTAGATGCCTGGAATCGCAACGCTGCAGGACAGCCTGCGCGAATACGAGGGTCAGGTCGCCGCGCTCGTGGCGTCCGGCGACAACGACGCCGCTCGCGAGATGAGCGGGCGCATCGCTCTGACCCGAGAGCTGATCATGGACGCGGCCGCCGAGGTCGAGGCCGAGAACCGCGCGCTGCGCGAAGCAGGATCGGCGACTCGCGCCGAGTCCGCCACTATCGGCGCGCAGCTGCTCGGCGACATCGCCGCGTTCGCCGGGATCTCCAACGGCTGGCAGGGCCGCGCGCCGATCGGCAACTCCATGCCGAGCCTCGCGCGCCCGGCGAACGCCGTGTCCGGGCTTACCACCCCGCAGATCTACCGCTACGACATCGGCGGCCCGGTCGCCCCGCCTACCGGGTTCCTCGCAACGATCCCGAAGGGCGCGACCGAGGGCGACGAGCACTTCTACCGCGCCCCGGTCCTGACGAACAACGCCGCAGGGTGGACCAGCGGCAACAAGCCCGAGTCCGCTCTCCAGTGGACCCCGGCGGTCGCCAACCTGGAGACGATCGCGCACTGGATGCCCATCAAGCGCCAGACGGCCAACCGATACAAGCTGCTCGAGAGCATCGTGACGAACTCGCTTCTGCTCGGACTCGACCTGCGCTGCAACGAGTACGCCCTGCGCGGCTCCAACAGCAGCGGCATCGTGGGCGTGCTCAACACGACCGGCATCCTCGAGCACAATAAGGCGTCAGGGAAGAACATCAAGGACACCCTCGCCGCCATGAAGCGCAAGGTCCGCGTCGCCACCGGCATCGCCCCGACGCACGTATGCCTCTCCCCGTACGCGATCGAGGAGCTGTCCGAGGAGAAGGACTCCACCGGGCGGTACCTGTTCCCTGAGATCGCAAACGGCGGCACCATCGCCGGCCTGACCGTCGTCGAGGACGTGAACATGACCGTCGCTGCTCACGACAGCGTGCAGGCCAAGGAGTCGGCGCTGGTCTACTACCCCGCCGGCGCGAGCTTCGACGTGGCCGACCCCGAAGAGGTCATCGTCGGCCTCAAGGACAGCCAGCTGATCCAGAACGAGTACACCATCCTCGCCGAAACGACCGCATGCCTGCGCGTGGACATGCCGGCGTGCTTCTGCCATTGCGCGGACCTCGGCATCGCGGCGGAGGCGTAGGCCATGGCCGGGGTCTACACGGCCGAGGAGCGCGTCGTCCGCGACGGCGTGCTTATCGCCTTCGAAGGCGAGGTCATGACGAACGAGGAGGCGGAGGCGCGAGGTCTGATCGCCGCCGTCGAAGAAGAGCCGGGACGCAAGGCGAAGACGCCGAAGGAGGAGCTGGCCGAGCGCGCCGGAGCGCTCGGCATCGAAGTGCCGAAGAAGGCGACCGTCGCCGAGATCGAGGCGCTCATCGCCGAACGCGCCGGCGGCGGGGATGCGAAATGACCCTGCTGCTCCGAAAGGACGTCGAGACGAGGTGGGCCGCATCGGACGGCCCCGTCTCGGTCGAAACGTCGGGGGCGAGCGCCACGGCCGTGTGCGGCAGCGTGAGCGCAGAGGCGCGCGTGGAAGGCGGCATGGCCGTGCTCGCGGAGAAGGACGCCGTCAAGCTCATGCCCTCGCCCGGGCGCTACGAGATCGCGTGGGAATGCGGGGTCGAATCGTTCTCGACCCATGTGGAGCGCGTCGGCGCTCGGTACTGCTCCCCCTCCGACGTGGTCTCGTACGGCCGGAAGAACAACGACGGGTTCGAGGACGAGGCCCGCTACCCAGCAGCGGACATCGCCGCCGCCATCCAGGCCGCCGAGGAGACAATCGAGGACTGCACCGGGAGGAGCTTCTGCGAGCGCGGGATCAGGGTTCGCCTGTCCCCCGGCCTCAACGAGCTGCCCGTGCAGGACGCCCGCGAAATCGACTTCGGCGAGCTTGTGAGCGACCGGCAGGCCGTGTCCGAATCGCGAGGACCGGCCAACGTGAAGTACGGCGCGACTCCCGACGCGAGGATACGCGAGGCCGCAGTGAGGCTCGCGGCTTCCGCGCTCCGCCCGCGCCTGGGTGCGGAGAACGCGCGGGGCCAGAGCGTCGACGGCGTCTACACGAGCTACACGCTCGCGACGGGCGCGGAGGGGGCGTGGACTGGCATACCGTACGTTGACGCCGTCATAGAGGGCCGCAGGTCGCGCCGCGCGGTGATCGCATGATCGCCGACGTGGCGGGGCCCGCCATCATGCGCGTCCACGCGGACCTCGAAGCCCTGTTCTCGCGCATCTCCGAGCTGACCCCGAACGTGCCGCGGCCGCGCGTGACGCTCGACCTGCCGGGATCGGAGCCCGAGCCGCTGCACGTGGCCACATGGGGCACCGCCAGGGAGTTCGGCGTATCGGGCTTTTTGACCGGAGGCGTGCTCGGGGTCACGTTCCACGTGTGGGTCACGGTCGCGGCGACGGCCCCGACCTCCGACGAGGCCGCCAGGATAGCCAACGCCTACCAAGCGGTCGCGATGCAGCTCCCTCTCGTGGACATCGACCTCGGAGGAGCCGCCAACGAGATCGGCGTCCCCCAGGTGAAGGAGGCGGAATCCTGGGGCGACTCGGACGGGCGCAGGCACGCGGGGTACCTGCTCGACTACGAGGTTTCGGTAAGCGTGGCCGCCTCTCCTGAGGCTGCAAGAATCATCGAGGAGATGAGCATATGAACAAGAACCATGGAACGTTCGGACTCGGCAAGCAGACCGCCGCCGGGTCCCCTGCGGCACCGACCGTGACCGTCCTCGCGAGCGCGGACTCCGAGGGCATCGACGCATCGACGTCCACGGACTCCGTCAGCCTGACGAACGGGAAGCGCGACACGACCGCGGGGCGCTACATATCAGGCTCCGAGGCGACCGCGAAGCTGACGACGCTCGCGTTCGCCGACTTCATCGGCATGGCGCTCTTCGGGGCGCTCGGCAGCGACTCCGTATCGGGGGAAAGCGCCCCTTACACGCACGACATCAAGATGGGCGAATCGCTTCCCTATCTGACGTTCGTCCAGCAGGTCGGGGCGTCCGACGCGGCCCTCCAGCAGCTCGAAGGATGCAAGGTGGACTCGCTTTCGATCTCCGCAGAGGGGACGAAGCCGCCCAGCGTGGAGATCGCGCTCAGGGGATGCGCGGCAAGCTGGCTCGCGGCTAAGGCATGGAACGGCCCGGCCTTCGACGCGTCCAAAGGCTGGTTCAAGACGGCGGGCGCGGAGGTCCTCTTCTCCCCCACGACCAACGAGCCCGCCGCGGTGCCTCCGTCGATCGACCTGTCGAGCCTGTCCTTCAAGGTCGAGAACGCGGTCGAAGCGTCCGTTCCCCTCGGCCAGATCGCGCCGAAGCGCCAGACGGAGAAGTCGGCCACCGTCACGGTCGAGCTCTCCGGAACGACGGATTCGACCGAGATGTACCGGCTCGTCAAGACCGGGAGCAGCTCTGGCACGTCCGTCGCGGACTCCATCGTCGTCGGCTCCCTGCAGGTCAAGTTCAAGCACACGGTCCACGAGGATTGGTCGCTGACAGTCAAGATGGGCGCGATCCCCTGGAAGGTGAACGCCATGGGCGTGTCCACCGACGGAGGCCCGTTCGACCTCACGCTGTCCACGGACGGCGCGATAAGCGTCGGAGGCACGTCCATCGAGGCGATCCTCGTAAACGACACGGCGAGCTACTAGGAAGGAAGGCGACATGGAGAAGATCAAGCTCGGCAACCTGGAGAACGCCTACCGCATCGTCGGCCCCGACGGCCGCGAGGCCGTCACCGTGACCACGCCCTCCATGTGGGCCGTCGCCGACGAGTTCGCCGACGGGCTGCGCGCGTCGGGGACGCACACGGAGCTGTGGATCCTGAGGAAGATGACGTTCGCCATCCAGATGCAGGCGGCGCAGGCGGAGGGGCTGCACCCGGAAGGCCCCGTCACGCTCGACGGCATCTGCGAGTTCCTCAACTCGTGCAAGGTCGAGCCCGTGCCGTCCGAGCGGATCCACACCGGGGGCGACGAGCCGGAGGACCCTACCGCGGCCGCCCGGGAAGGCGGCCTGGAAGCGGAATAGGGGACCTCGCGGCGGCGCTGGCGGCGAAGACCGGGTCCGATCCAGCCGCGCTGGTAAGGCTTCTCCGCGAGGATCCGCGCTCGTTCGACTCCATTTGGTACTCGGCGTTCCCTCCGCCGGAGCAGGGCTCGTGTGACATAGATGCGATCCTCCGAGGCGAGGCAAGCTAGGAGGATCGCGAGTGCTCGACGTAGACGTGAAAATCGGGGGGATCGACGCGGTCAGCGCCGCGCTGCGCGGTGCGCAGCCGGAGGTGAGGCGGGCCACCGTCCCCGTGATGGAGATGGCGGCCCGGTCCATAGCTTCGAGGGCGACGTCGATCGCGAACCCGTCGAGCCCCCATAACCTATGGCGCGGATCCCGCGGCGCATCCCTTCGACCGCGGTACGCGGCCAACCGGAGAGGGCCGTACTGGTTCCGCGTGGAGACTCCTGGGGGGAATGTCGGAAAGGCCGAGGCGATCGCCGAATTCTCCCGCCTCGCCGTCACCCCCCAGGGAGGCGCGCTCGTCTCGGCCCTCACGTCTGCGCACGGCAGGCCGGGCGGCGCCGGGAACGGGCGCATCCTATGGCGCGCGGCGGACGGGATGTCCGACGACGTCTATTCGAGCGTCCGACGCGCCGTCGACGCCGCAGCCGCGTCCATCGAGGGCAAGATGGGCGGCGCATGATGGCCGGCAGAGGATCCGTGAAGCTGTCCATATACTCCACCTTCGACGACAAGGGGACCAAGAAGGCGCAGAGCGCCATGAAGCGGTTCGCCAAGGAGTACGGCACGGTCAACGACGCCACGAAGGCGTTGGAGCTCGACCCCGTCACCAGGGCGCTGGCCGAGCAGTCGATACAGGCGGACATGGCGTCCGCGAAGTGGGCCGGGTACTCGTCCACGCTGGGATCGATCGGCTCGAAGATGACCGCCGGCGTGACGGTTCCCATCGTGGCCGCCGGGGCGGCGACAGTCGCGGCGGCCGTCGACATCGACAGCTCGCTGACCAGCGTCAAGAAGACCGTTGACGGAACCGAGGAGCAGTACCGGCAGCTCAAAGACGCTGCAATCGAGTTTTCTGAAACGAACGCCGTCAGCGCGTCGCAGATCCTC
>NZ_DBFOSR010000108.1:0-8632 GCF_048427265.1 Paraeggerthella sp. | reverse complement strand
ACGCGCACCTTGCCTCCATCGTTACGCTCCATGCTGCGCCTCCGCTCCCTTAACCGGAATGCTGGCCATCACGCGGAAACCGCCTTCCGCGGCGTTGCCTGCGGAAAACGTTCCGCCCAGCAGATGAACGCGCTCGGACATTCCCGCAATGCCATGCCCCGCCCCGTCGGCAGCCTGGGGAAGGCCGTCGCGCAGCGCAAGCGCGCCGACAGCGGGCTCGAACCCGCGTCCGTCGTCCTTCACCGTCAGGCGCGCCTGCCCGTCCTCGATCGCAAGGCGAATCGAAACCTCGTGGGCGCCCGCATGCCTGACTATATTGGTTGCCGCTTCCCGCGCTATGCCGAACAAGGCCATGTCGACGTGCGCAGGAACGCCGGCACGATCGTAGCCCGCAGCGTCGAGGCGCACCGAAAGCCCCGCGTCGCGCAGGTACGCGGCCAAGTCCTCCAGCCTATCCGTCCCCGATGCCGGCGCCGTTTCGGCCGTCTCGTCGCCGTGCCGCAGCACCCCGATCATGCTGCGGATGTCGTCGAGCGCCGTTTTAGCCGTGGCCCGCACCGTGGCGACGGCCTCCTTCGCCGCCGCAGGATCCACGTCGATCAAGCGCTCGGCGGCAGCGGCCTGGATGCTCACGGCCGACAGCGAATGAGCAGTGATGTCGTGCACTTCGCGCGCAATGCGCACGCGCTCCTCCTCCACGCGACGCGCGGCCTCCTCTTCGCGCGAGCGCTCCGCTTCGAGCGCCCGCTGCTCGGTGGCTTCGACGTACGCGCGATGCGTGCGGTACGCATAGCCCGCAAGGGCGGCGGCCAGCACCAGCGCGATGTTTTGGAACCGCGTGAAAAACGTCAGGCTGGCGGTGCGCGAGGGCGCGTCCATCAGCAACAACCCCGCAACTGCCACAACCGCCGCAAGCGCCGCCTCTGCACGGCCGCGCTCGTTGGCTATGGTGTACACCGCTATCACGGGCCCCACCACGGTCAAGGAAAACCCGCTGAACGCATTCTGCAATCCAAGAAACGACACGAAGCAGAACAGGAACACGGGCCAGGGAAAGCGCCGGCGCAAAACCAGCGGCAACGTGGTGATGGCAAGCGCCACGAACACCTGCACGTTCGGCACCACGTTCACCATGCCCAGGTACTGGCGCAACGCCAGATCGGGAATCACAATCGACGAAGCCGTCAGCATGAGCTGCGCGCTTCCGAACAAAAACGCCAGCAAGGCGACGGCCGCGTCAATACCCCAATCGCGAGGCGTCATCGAACGATTATGTACTAGATAGTTATCCATGCGTGCCATACTACGCGACCTTGAACACGCGCGCCATACACCAGCAGGCGTACTGCAGGGAACAAAACCGTTACAGACGAGGCGACTCCACCAAGTCGATCAACTGCTGACGCGTGTGGATGCCCAGCTTGGAATAGATGTTGCGCACGTGGCTGCGAACGGTATTCTCGGTTACGAACAGCGCTTCGGCAATATATGCCTTCGTGCGGCCCCGCGCCAGATAAACCAGCACCTCCGCCTCGCGCTCCGTCAGGCCACCCTCCCGAGCAACGGCGGCGCAGCGCGATTCAAGCGCACGCTCCCCTTCGGACGCCGCATCGGCCTGCGTCGCCGCAGCATCCGCCTGCGCAGCCGCAAGCGCGCCGTCGACGCCCGGCCCGTCCTGGCCAGCCCCTTCGCGGCGGCGCTTCCGATCCCGCGAGAAGAACACGAGCGCCATGCACAGCGCGTACAGCACCACCACGATAATCACCAAAAAGCGCATGGTGTGCTCGCCTTCGTCGCTCGGCCCGCCTCCCGCAACCGCCGCAGCGAACCCGCCCAGCAGCGCAACGGCCAAGAACACGCGCGCGACGCCCATCGTCACGCCCATGAGCACGTACGGAGACACGCGCCGCACATGCGCGACCTCGGCCACCAGGTACGTGATCAAAAGCGCCACGAAGTAGTAGCTACCCAGCAAGAGCATGTAGAACACCAGGTTGTACATTTCGCTGAGAAACGGCAGGAACACCAGCATGGCGGCCAGCACCGGCATGATGACGCGCGACACCGTCGACACCTTCGGCATGCGGTGCATCACGAACACGACGAAGCAGAACACGATGATCGCGCCCACAATGGCCCCGGACGACACCTTGCCGGAGCCTTCGAAGTCAAGGGATCCCGTCAGCATGAAGCTGTTCAAAAGCCCGATAACGGCTTCCAGCACGAAAAACGCCACTACGGAATCGCCCAACTCCAAAAACGCATCGCGATACGCGGCAAACCGCGCGCGGAAAGAAGCCTTGTCCTGGCCGCCTGCGCTTGCGCCCGCGCCTGCTCCTGCATCCGCATTGACGCACGCGGGAGCGCCCTCGCCCTGCTCGCACGCACGCGCATCGCCCGCGGCGGCCTCGGCACCCGCGGGCGGCGCTCCCTCGGCGCACACGTGCGGCAGCGCACGACGGACGAACCGTGCGCACAGCGCCGCTACCACAAGCAACACGCAGCTCAGCTTCATCTGCACGTCGGGATCAAGCGGCGTCAGCTCGGCCGAAACCACCACGTTCAACAGCATGCCCAGCGCAATCTGCGTAACGATCACGCTCGGCTTTTCCGCTGAGAACACTTCGATCCAAAACAGCGAGAGCATCACCGATCCCGCGCCGTACAGCACACCCGGAATCAGCAGAGCCATGTCGGCAGGAAGCGAAAGGACCACTCCCGCAAGGGCGGCAGCGTTAGCGGCAATCAGAAGCCCCGTCGGCAACACGTAGGGCATGGAGAACGCCTTGAGCCGACCGGTCAAAGCAAGCAGCACGGCGATGCCCGCGCACACGACCACCGAGCACGCCACCACCACGTTGAAGAACAGGTCGGGAACGAACAGAAACGGCGACTTCACGAACGCGAAGGCCGAAAGGTACGCGCTGGAGTTCACGCCCCGGTACAATCCGAAACCCAAAACAATCGCGGCAGAAAGCACAAAAGGACGCACGCTCGCGCGTGACGAATGCGTTTCTTTTCCCCGGCTTCTCTCCCTCATGCTCTGCATGATACGGTATGGGCAACCTTCCCACCAGCAGAAATTCAAACCCTCCTGCAATATAGTCCGAAACGGACGGTGACGGAACAAGCCGGCATCCGTATGGTGAACCCCGTCGCACAGCAACGGCGACGCACAACAGGAGGAGCCGCAGCCAACCGAAACCATGCTCGGTGCAGGATGCGGCCCAAGGAGGGAGACCATCATGGAAACAAGCATGAATCGTCGTAATTTCTTGAAGGCGGCCATCGCCTCGGGCGCCGTCATCGCCGCCGGCGGCGCGCTTGCCGGATGCGCCAGCAACAACACGGCGGGCAGCAGCACCGGCGCGGAGAACGTGGTAGGAACCGCCCCGGTTTCGTTCAGCGACGAAACCGACGTGCTCATTCTGGGCACGGGCATTGCCGGCATGTCCGCAGCCATGGATCCGGTGGAAGCCGGCCACAAGGTCATGCTGGTGGACAAGCTGGAGCGCGTGGGCGGCGAGAGCTTCATCGCCTGCGGCGTTATGAACGTCGTCGGATCGAAGATGCAGAAGGACGCCGGCCTTGAGGTTGACCCCGAGACGAACTGGCAGAAGTTCCTCCCCATCCTTGAGAAAAAGGGCGAGACCGATGACATGGACTACAAGCACAACGTCTACGTCTACCAGACCGAGTGGGCCGACCGCGTAGCCGCCGACTACGGCGCGGTGTTCCAGCCCATCACCGACTACATGGGCACGGGCGCGCCCACGTCCATGCTGCTGCCCGGCAACGGCATCGGCGACATGCAGGCCGTGCTCACGCCGCTGCAGAAGGGCCTGGAGAAAAAGGGCGCCACGTACAAGCTGAACCTGCGCGCCACGAACTTCATCGTCGACGGCGAGGGCGCGCCCATCGGTGTGCGCTTCAACGACGAGAAGAACGGTAAGACCGTCGACATCAAGGCGAAGAAGATCATCGTGGCTACGGGCGGATTCTCCTGCAACCAGGAAATGGTGTCCACCTACCTGCCCAGCCAGGCTCGCCTGGGGCCGCTGACGGTCAACTCCATGGGCGAAGGCCATCAGATGTGCAAGGCGCTGGGCGGCGTGTACACGCACATGGACATGGAAGCGAACCGCATGAGCGACCTGGCGCAGGTTACCGTTTGGGGCTACTTCTCCCCGCAGGTGCAGGTGACGCCGCAGGGCCGTCGCTTCATCAAGGAGGACCAGAGCCACGACTCCCCCGACGCCGCCGCCAAGCTGGGCTTGGGCTTCTGGTGGACCATTTTCGACGACCAGGCCATCAACAGCAGCCAGAAGTGGAACGTCGAGATGAACATGAAGGGCAACGCCGATCGCCTGGTGGGCCCGTGCTCCACCCTTGAGGAATTGGCCACCGCCATGGACGTTCCCGCAGCCAACCTGCTGGAGACGTTCGCCCGTTACGACGAGCTGGTAGCCGCCGGCGAGGACACGGACTTCAAGAAGAAGCTGTTCCTGCAGTCGCTTTCCGCTCCGTACTACGCCATGAAGCACTTCCCGTACCGCTACAAGACCCATGGCGGCATGAAGATCACCACCGACAGCCAGCTTACGGACAAGGACGGCACCCCCATCCCCAACGTGTACTGCTGCGGCTCCACCGTGGCCGACAGCGGCAGCGACCTGTCCCCCAACGCCGGCAGCGGCTTGATCAGCGGCAAGGCCGTCGTTGAGGCTCTGAAGGCATAACCCGATTCACACCCCTCCCCCTCGGAAAGGGCTCGAGCCCTTCTTTTCAATCGAACAAGACGGGAGGAAACCGAACGCCGCCCGCGCAGACCTGCCGCACAGGGCGCGCCGCGCATTCAACGCGCCCTGTGCGGCGCGAAGCCCTGGCGTTTAGCGAGCCGCCTCGAGCGCCGACACCACGGCCTCGCCCACCAGCATGCCGAACGCACCGTTCGAGGCCAGGCCCTCTCCTCCGTTCGCAGCCACCGACCCGCAACAGTACACGTTGCGGATGGAAGCCCCCGACGTACCGGTCAGGCGACCGTTTTCGTCAGTCAGCACACCGCCGCGCGTGCGGTAGCGAACGGGAAGCTGCTTGATCGCGTAATAGGGAGCCTGCAAGCTTTTCAAATTCACCGTACGGCCGAAATCGTCGTCCTTTCCAGCCGAAACCAGTTTGTCGAAGCGATCCATCGTAGCTTGCAGCACGTCGGCTGGAACCCCGATTGCCGCGGCAAGCTCGGCCGCGTCGTCACAGGGCCCCACCAGGCGCTTCGCGTATTTGCTGGTCATCTGAGCGGCGCTGCGAGACTGCGACCCGTCGCTTATCCGCTTGTCGAACACCGTCCACCAGTACCCGCGATCCTGGCTGAAGCACGCGTTCGCCGGCGCGTTCACGTCGTCCTCGCACGCAAAGCGACGCCCCTGCGCATCCACGATCAGCGTGGGAGCGAACATGCCCCAGGCCGACACTTGCGGCAAGTCGCTGGTCAAAGGCAGGGTCCCGTCCATGCCCGACAGCTGCCCGCCGGCCCGTCGGCACAGCTCCTGGCCTTCTCCCATGGAAGCGTACGTGAAGCAACCCGCCCTGAGCAGCGCGGGGGCATGAGCGCTCACCAACGGCTGACTGCTGGCAAACCCGCCGGTGGCAACCACTACCGCTCCAGCCCGAACGTCGACGACCGAACCGCTTTCCTCCACGAAAAAGCGCATGCCGCACACCACCGCGCTTTCGTCCAGGATGAACGCGACCGCGCGGTACCCCGTCTGGAACGCCGCGCCCTTGCTTGACAGGCCATCGCGCAGGGGAACCATGACGGACTGCATGTCGCCCAGACCGTTTTTCGGCAGCATGACAGCGTCGTTAACGCCCTCCTTCCCGTAGGTGGACGGGTCGGCGAACTGCGCACCGTAGCTCTCGGACAGGCGGTCGACCCATCTCGGGGCGGCTAGGTACAACGATTTCGCGAAATCGAGATTGCCCACGCCTGCAGCGGAAAGCTCTTTCTTGCGAGCCGGCCACGCGTCTTCGGCACTTTGCGCGAAACCCGCTTTCTTCTGCAGCTTGCTGCCGGCCACGTGCATGATGCCGTCCGCGTCGTAGCTTTCGCCCCCCAGCAGGCTCAACTTGTCAACCACCATCACCTTGTAGCCAGCCTCGGCAGGGGCCATGGCCGCAGACAAACCGGAAACGCCGCTGCCCACGATCAGCACGTCGACCGAGTTCGAAAAGGAAACGGGCGGCTGCGCCACCACCGTGGAAACCTGCGACGCGCCATCGGAATCGGCCGAGGGCACCAGCGTGTTCGATATGCGCTCGACCGACGAGCATGCCCCCAGCACGCCCCCAGCGGCGAACGCGGTAGCGGAAAGGCCCGCAAGCTTGAAAAAGGCGCGGCGCTCCATGCAGCAGGCTCCTTCGTTTCGAGGTAAAGGCACGAATCGCCTCCGAGTATAGTGAGGCCGCGTTCGCTTGTCGCGACATCCTTGCCAGCCGCCACTCAATCTTCGCAAAGCGCGAAAACGGGTCGAGCGTCAGCTCGGCTTCGCGCTCACTCGTAGAACGAAACAGCAGGCGACGGCGGCTCCAACGCCCGCTTGAACGCCGTAGCGCGCACCGTGGCGAGCACGCGGTCGACGTCCCCTTCGGCAAATCCCGACTCCTTGAGGGCGGCGGCGTCCTGGCCATGTTCGACATGGGCCAGCAGCAGCTTGTCGAGCGTCGCGTAGTCGATGCCCATGCTTTTCTCGTCCTCTTGATCGGGAGACAGCTCCGCACTGGGAGGCTTGGTCAGCACGCGCTCGGGGATAGGCGGAACCTGACCGTTCGACGCGGCTTGCGCGTTGCGCCAACGAGACGCCGCGTACACGTCGGTCTTGTACAGGCCGCCCAAGGGAGCGAATGCGCCGGCCATGTCGCCGTACAGCGTGGAATAGCCCATCATGGCCTCGCTCTTGTTGCCCGTGTTCACCAGCATCCAGCCATGCGCGTTCGAAAGCGCCATCAAGCACGTCATGCGGCAGCGGGCCTGGGTGTTTTCAGCCGCAAGGCCCCGCAGCTCCCCTCCGCAGGCTTCGGCAAGCGCGCGCTCGAAAGCCTCGTACGGCTCGCAAATGGACACGACGCGCGACTCCATCCCCAGATTGGACGCAAGTTCCTGGGCGTCTTCAAGAGAGTGCGGCGTCGAGTAAGGCCCCGGCAGCAGCACGCAGTGAACGCGCTCGGCACCGAACGCGTCTGCGCACATCACGGCCACCAGCGCCGAGTCGATTCCGCCCGACAGCCCTATAACCACATCGGAAAAGCCCGCGCCCTCCACGTACTCCTTCAGAGCCTTGACGCAAAGGCGATACCGTTCGTCAATGTGCATGATAGCAACCCTTTCATCCGCGCTTGTCCGCCCAGTATGAAAGCCCTTTGTTACATCGGTGTTGCCAACCTCCAAACCGGGGCGGCGCATCCCGAAAAGAGGGCCTACTGGATTGCGCGAATGCGATTCGCCAGCCATTCCGCCCATTCCTCCACGCCGTCGCCCTTCGTGGCGGCAATCGGGAAGATGGGAGCCTGCGGATTCAGCTGCTTGACGGACGCCTCGAACGCATCGCGGTCGAAATTGAACACGGGCAGCGTGTCCACCTTGTTGAGGACCACCGCTTCCGCCGCTTGGAACACGCCCGGGTACTTGAGGGGCTTGTCGTCCCCTTCGGGCACCGACAGGATCATAGCCTTCATGTTCTCGCCCAGGTCGAAATCGGTCGGGCACACCAGGTTGCCCACGTTCTCCACGATGATGAGGTCGAGCCGCTCCAAATCGAGCACGTCGACGGCGCGCTTGATCATGGCGCTTTCCAGATGGCACGCACCGCCCGTGTTGATTTGCACGGCCGCGATGCCCTGCGCCTTTATCTTCTCGGCGTCCACGTTGCTGGCGATGTCGCCCTCGATGACGGCAATGTTGAACTCGTCGCGCAAGGCGTCGATGGTAGCCAAGATGGTGGACGTCTTGCCCGATCCGGGGCTGGCAAGCAGATCGAGCACGAACACGTGGTTCTCCGCGAAACGTCGACGCAAGTCAGCTGCCAGCTGGTCGTTTTTGTCGAGGATGGGCTGCTTCATGTCAATCTGCATACGTTACTCCTTGCCTTCCGCTTCGTCCTCTTCGCCTTCATCGGGAATATCCACTTCTATGCTGTCGATCTGTAGTTCGCGACCCGCAATGAGCTTGGTCGTGAAGCTGTTGCACTCGGGACAGAGCAGGTGGAACCGGTCGTGCTCGAACTCAGCACCGCATTCCAGGCAGCGCGACTTCGGCTTGACCATAGTGATCTGAAGCTCGGCGCCCTGCACCATGGTGTTCTCGGACAGCGCCTCGAACGCGAACACCAGCGCGTCTTCAATGGCTTCGGTCATCTCGCCAACCGAAAGGTTGACCTTGAGCACGCTGGTGGCCCCGGCTTGCTTCGCCGATTCCTGAACCGCTTCCATCACGCCCGTCATGATCCCTAATTCGTGCATGCCGCTCCTTCGCACTTGTTTTTCGTCCCCGCCCATAGTATCCGAATGTTCGCGGCGCGCGAAGCCAAGATGCGAAGCCTTGGCGCGAACGCCACTCGGAATACGCAAACGGCCTGCC
>NZ_DBFOSR010000107.1:0-10121 GCF_048427265.1 Paraeggerthella sp. | reverse complement strand
CATCTACAGGGAGTCTTTGTCTCGCTTTTCTTCGTACATTGCGCTGTCGGCAGCATCGAAAAGCTCTTGGTAGGTTTTGCCGTCCTGCGGGAAAAACGCCGTGCCAACGCTCATTCCCAAGTCGAATCCCATCTCAAGGGAGACCGCCTTCGCTTGCGCGCGCAAAGTGGCCTGAATTTCCCGAGCATCGGAAAGCCCATCGTCCGACAAAACGAACGCCGCGAACTCGTCCCCGCCCACTCGACCGACAACCCCGCGCCGATCGAAGACCTCGCGAAGCACCCGAGCGATGGTCGCAAGTGCGCGGTCGCCCGCCAAATGACCGTACGAATCATTCACCAGCTTGAAATCGTCCACATCGATCACGAACAGGATGCCGGGATCACCTGCGTTGAGCATAGTCTCTATGCGCTCCTGAACGGCAAGTTTGTTTAGCACGCCGGTCAGCCCGTCAAGCCTCAGCCGATGTTCGAGTCGCTCTTCCTTTTTCCGCTGGTCGTCGACATCGACAATCTTCACGACCGCGCGATACGGCTGCGACCCCTCGTACAAATAGCGGAACGTGAAGCTGAACCAGCGATACTCGTCCAAAATCGACCGAACGCGGCACAGCACCACGCGCGTCTCGCTTGGATGCGGGTTTTCAAGCGCTTCAACTAGAGCGTCGTAGTCATCTTCGCACACGTCGATCAAAGACCGTCCGCGCTCAAGATAGGACTGAGCCGACAGCTCCTCCAACCGAAACACCTCGCGCGCGTTCGGCGTCAGCTCAAGAACGTCGGTCGCGTACGAATATTCAAGCAGTACGGTATCGGAGAACTCGGCGAGCACCGTATAGCGCTCCGCATCGCGACGCGCTCGACGACGAATGCCGCCCACCGCAAAAACCATGATCACGCACGCAGCAACGCCAACGCCAACCAGCGAGGCGCCCGTTGTTACCGTCCCCTCCAGGATATGCTCGGCATGCCGAGCAAGATCGCTCTCTTCGGTAAAGTTGACGATGTTCCAATCGTTGATCCCTAACGGCGCTATCGTCATAAACACGGTCGAGCCGCCATCGGAGCCGATCACGGTGGTTATCACTTCGTTGTCTTTTTGAATGCCCGAGCGCACCTGATCCACGGCCTGCAGCGAGCACCCGCGCTCTTCCAGCAGCTCGAACAGATTGACCCCGGCCAATCCTTCCGTATTTTGGCGCACGGGAATGATGGATCCGTCTTTTTTAACCAGCAGCGAGGATATCAACGTAACCTGGGTGTCCTCCTGGCTTGTTTGCAGCAACGTGGAAGCATCGACCACGCTTCTCAGCACGGCAACCACGCGGTCATCCTTCACCACCGGCTCTGCAACACTATAATAGTAGCCGTCGTAGCGCTCGGATTTGCGCACCTCGGAAACCACCGACTGGCCTGCTTTCAGTCGAGTGAGAATGTCGATCTGCTCGTCCTTCCAAAGAACGTTGACTTCCAAGCCTGCTTCCAATTCCTCTATGGAAGAGTAAACAACCCGAAACAGCCCCTTCTCGTTCCACGACTGCAAGTACGTCGCGTACATCTCACCCTGAGATTCAAGATCGATGGATTCGGCAAGCGCACGCATAGACGAAAGAACGCCGCGCGTTTCGTGGATGGAAGATTCAACCTCCACTTTCTGAGCAAGCGTATAGTCGCTCATGCTCTCGGTTGTCATCACGACGAATTCGGCATTCAGAAAGCGGGAAAACGAGTTGAAAATGCCGAATATGACCACTCCGACTATCGCTACAGACAAGCCGAGCGCAATAAGAGTACGCGAAAAATACGGCGAATCCCATCCGACGAGTCGCCGCATGACACCCTTATATTTCCACCGCATGTTCACGACACCAACATCTCACGACTGTCCAGAAGGGGCAAGGTTGTAGCGATTATACACCCCATCGGACAAAATGCCCCGCAAACCGCGCACAAGGCACGCTAGGCAGCCAAACCGCCTGCAGAGCCCGAAGCTCCGCCTCCACCAGGAGCGTTCGCATCGCCCGAGCCGGTGCCCGCAGAGCCCCCGGCGCCAACCGCGCCGGAAGAACCCGCGCCGCCCGTGCCTCCCCCCGATCCGGTGCCGGAGCCCGTCGCGCCCGTGCCTCCCGCAGCCGGCGCTTGATTGCTCGTCGAGCCTGAGGAGGACCCTCCGTAATATAGGGAGTTATCCACGTATCCCGAACTGCCGCCCGAATTGGACGTGCTCGACGAAACGGAGGGGCCGCCAGCAGACGTAATTCCACTGGGGTCGCCGCCTTCGTCGACAACCTTCATCATCTCTTTAGTCTTTTCGGCGTCGTTGATAACGTAAGACACCTCGTTGATGTACTGGGTGTACGAAGGCAGCATGGCCGAGTAGATGGTCAGCTCGCCATCATCGCGGAACTGCTGCGCCAGCGAAATGATGTCGTTCACGGACAAGTCGGTGGTCACGCTTTGCGCAGCGCTTTGAATAACGCCCGGAAGCTCCGTAACGGGCAAAGCGAGCACCTTGTTGACGATCGCCATGATCAGCTTGCGCTGGTTGGCCGTACGCGTGAAGTCGCCGTCGACGTACGCACGGCTGCGCGCGAACACGAGCGCCTGGTTGCCGTCAAGATGCTGCTCGCCCTCTTCGATGATGACGCGCGGCCATTCCGGATGCGCGGACGTTCCGTCGGCGTCGGGGTCGTCAACCCGCTCGTCCACCACGATGTCCACGCCGCCCACGGCATCGACCAGGCCTTTCAGCTCTTCGAAGTTGACCTCGGCATAGTGGGAAATATCCACGTTCAAAAGCTTGCTGGCCTCTTTGATGGCACCAGCCGCGCCGCTGTAGTTGTACGCGGCATTGAACTTGTTCGTGCCGTATCCGTCGATTTCGATTTTCGTGTCACGAGGAATGGACACCATGGTCGCCTGGTTTTTGGCGGGATCGACGCGCACAACGATGTTGGTATCGGAACGCGCGCCGGCAGAGGGGTCGTCGTCAAGACGGTCGGAGCCGATGAGCATCATGTAGAACGGCTCGGTAAACGCCGGATTGGAGACCGGCTTCAGCGCATCGCTGATGGCGCTCAGCTCGGATTCGGACTTGGTGCCCTGGTTGAGCTGCCTGTTGACGCCGTCCATCCAGAAAGCAAACGCCGTTCCTCCGCCCACAACAGCCACCAGCAACGCCGCGAGCACGCCAACCGCAATCTTCTTGCCACGATTCGACTTGCGAGAAGATGCGGTCGAATAAGACGCGTTGTTGCGGGAGTACTGGCTTACCGCAGTTTGTCGGCCGTAGGCACCGTTCGCGCCCGATCCTTGGCTGCCCGGCGTGTAAGCCGATCGATAGCCGGCGTACGAAGAGGGCTCGCCCGCACCGCCCTGGGAAAACGAGCCCGCTTGAGCCCGAGAAGCAATCCGCCCCGATTGCGCAGCCTTCGCCGAACGAACGGCGCGCGCCGATTGGGGAGCGCGAGACGAACGGGCCGCGGGACGGCTGGTGCGAGAGTTTTTTGGCGCCATATATTCTCCTCAACGACCCTTCGCGCGAACGGAGCGCGGTACAGAACGAGCCATGCACCGTCTCCCCGTCGGCGAAAGGCATCGGCTGCCAGGGCCTCAGTCTTCAAAACCTACCCGAACCCCCCGATGCCCAAACGATTCGCAAACCGTCCATATACCGGCATCCGCAGATTCGACGCGTATGGCATATATTGTAGCATCGATCGATTACAACCATAAAATAGGCATGCGCTGGGTACAAAGCGCACATTTTCCGAATTAGTGCAGAAACGTATTCTGGCGGTTACGCCGTTTCCCTTGGCTGGCAGTAGCCTGTTCTTCATGCATTCAGGCTTGGGACATAATAACCCTTCTCATCAGGAGTTTGACGAAGGAAGGCTCTCGTATGTTCTGGCCGAAAACGTCAAGCGTCTGCGCCTTGAAGCCAAGATAAACAAGCACACGTTCTCCCTCATGCTGGGCATAGGACGCCCGTTTCTCAACAAGATAGAAAGCGGGCTTGCCGATCCTCGGCTCTCCGTCATTGTGAAGATAGCCGACGCGCTCGAAACAACCCCCGAAGAACTGCTCACCACGCAAAAGCCAGCCGACAGGAAAAAGCGTTCGCCCATCGGTCTGCGCAGCGACGCGGACCACGCGCGCCTTCGCTAAGCGCCAAGCAAGGCGCCCGGGGGAGGAATCCGGGCGCCCGCTTGCTACTCTTGCCGCAAAGCTTCGATAGGCCGCAGCTTCGAAGCCCGGTACGCGGGGAAAATACCGAAAACCAGGCCGATAAACGTGCTTGCGCCGAACGCGATGCCCACAATGGACGGGGAAACCACGCAGGCCATGCCGACAAACTCGGCCAGCTTGCAGAAGCCCACGCCGAACGCGATGCCGAGCGTACCGCCCAACAAGCTTATGAGCAGGGCTTCCACCAAGAATTGGAACATGATGTCGCCGCAGCGAGCGCCAAGAGCCTTCTTGATGCCCACCTCGCGGATGCGCTCCGCAACCGAAACCAGCATGACGTTCATAACGCCGATGCCCGCAACCAGCAGCGATATGCTGGCAACCCCGGCAAGAAGGACCGTCATGGTCTTGTTGATGGAGCCGCCCGCGTTCAGCATTTCGTCTTGAGTGTTCACGACGAAATTGAACGGCGAGATGTTCTTGTCGACCCTCAGATAGCTCGACACCGCCTGTTTTACCTGCTGAACGCTGTTTTCGTCCGTTGCGCGAACATACACCGAATCGATCTTGCCGTCGGCGCCCAAAGCGTACGCGGCGGGAATCGGGACAATCACCACGCTTCCCGTGCTGAGGCCCATGGACGCGCCCTGCTCTTTGAGAACGCCCACCACGGTGAACTCGTTGCCGCCGATCTTGACCGTACGGCCCACCACGTCGGTGGTGCCGAACAGATCGCGAGCAACCGAACCGCCCAGCACGGTAACGTTCGACTTGTTGGCGCGATCCACCGAGGAAAGATTGCGGCCCGCGGCCAGTTCCAGGTTCCGGGCAGCCAGATACTGCTCGTCAGACCCCTCCACCGTCGCGCGGCTCGAATGCTTCGCGCCAACGCTCACCGAAGCGTTCACGTTTTTTGCAGGAGCCACCTTCGCAACGTTCGAAAGCTCGGATATGGACGACAGGTCGTTGTAATCAAGGGACGCCTCGAACAAAAGCGCCGAGATGACATCGCCTCCGAGCGCCTTCATCCGCTCGGAAACCTGGCGGTTCGAGCCGTCGCTCATGCCCACGAGAACGATCACCGAGGAAATGCCGATGATCAGCCCAAGCATGGTGAGCGCCGTGCGAAGCCTGTTGCGCGCAACGTTGCCCAACGCCTCTTTCGCTATCTGCACCCATTTCATACGGCTTTCACCTCCTCGTACAGCACGCCGTCGGCTATGGTCACAGTGCGGTTCGCCTCCAGGGCAAGCTCGGGGTTGTGCGTGATCAGCACCACGGTTTGCCCTTGAGCATTCAGTTCCTTGAGCATGTCCATGATCTCGACGCTCGTGCGCGAATCAAGCGCGCCAGTAGGCTCGTCCGCCAACAAGATTTCGGGCGTGCCCGCAAGAGCGCGCGCAATGGCGACGCGCTGCTGCTGGCCGCCGGACAGCTGGGTTGGCCGATGTTTCTCGCGCCCGGCAAGCCCAACCTTCTCCAGCATGCAATTCGCCAAACGGTCGGCCTCCGCCACGCGCATGCCCCGGTACAGCAACGGCAGACGCACGTTCTCTCGCGCATTCATGTTCCCCAGCAGGTTGAAGTGCTGGAATACGAAGCCGATCTTTCGGTTCCTCACGCCGGCAAGCCGATCGTCCGACATACGGGAAACGTCTTCGCCGTCAAGCAAGTACGTGCCCGAATCAGGCGAATCCAGAAGCCCGATCATATTCATGAGCGTGGACTTGCCCGAACCCGACGGCCCCACGATGGCAACGAACTCCCCGCGCTTCACCTGGAAACTCACGTTGTCGAGCGCGCGCACCTCGTCGTCTCCCATGCGGTAGGTTTTTGTAAGATGGGTCATGGAAATCATGAGAGCGCCTAACCCGCAGCCGGAAGCATCATTGCGCCGGCGCCTTCTTCACCGGGCATTTCACCGCCGCCCGCTCCCGCTTCGTTCAGGACGACCGCGTCCCCTTCGTTAAGGCCGCTCTTGATCTCGACAATTTTGCCGTCCGACAAGCCGGTCTCAACCTCGACAGGCTCCATCATGCCGCCCTCGCGCTGCACGAGCACCGTGGTCTTTCCGCCGCCCGCATCCACGATAGCGCTCACCGGCGCCGTCAGGACATCGGCAGCTTCGCCCACGTTGATGCGCACGTTCGCCGTCATGCCAATCAGAATGCTGCCGTCGTTGGGGATCTCGATGGTCACTTTGTACTTCGATCCGGTGGAGTTGTACGTGCCCACCTGGTTGATGTTCACTACCTTGCCCTCGAACGTCTTACCTTCGTTGGAGCCGAGCACAACCTGGGCAGCCTGCCCCTCGGAAAGGGTGGAAAGATCGCTTTCGTGGACGTCGAACTCAACATGCATGGCGTTGACGCGCGCCACTTCGATGTAATGCTCCTCGGTTACTTCTTCCTTGGCCTTCGGAAGGCTCTTGGACAGAACAACCAAGTCGTACGGAGCCACCAACGGATCCCCGTACGTGAAGTTCGCCAGCACGGTGCCCGCCGGAATCACCTTGTTCAGCGGCACCTCGGAGTCTTTGAAGTAGCGCCATTTGGGCATTTTCAGCTTCTCGACCTGAGCGGCCTTCACTTCGCCCGTGCCCTTCACCTGCTTCACCACCGTGCCCTTGGCAACCGTGCCGGTGGGCATCATTTCGCCTTCGGGGACGGCAGCGGAATTGGTCTGCTGGTACAGCAGATACCCAAGGCCGCCCAGCGCGGCGCACAGCACCACCACCACGACCACTTTGACGACGTTCCTTACCATGCTATCTCCTATCGTTGTTCATCATGCAGGCCCACGCCCGCCAAGCTCGTGGTTACGCCTCGTCGGTCGTGAAAGCGTTTTGATCGCCGCCTCCAAGCGAGGCGGAACCAACGGGGACCGCCGTCATCGACGTGTCCTTGTTCATGGTTTTCGCCAGCAGCAGGCCGCCGGTTACCAGAATCGCCACCGAAAGCATGACGACAAGAATCTTGTATGCGTTGCTAGTCTTGGAATCGTTCATGGGAATGCCTTTCTTTCGCATCCGTCAACTTCACGCTGCGCATACTATCGAAAGGCCCCTTAAAAAACCCTTAAAAAGCGTGCTCTCATCTGTGGAGATATCTCCACCTCCCGCTTCAGGATCGTTTAAGGATGCGATGATAGAATGGGCGCAACTGAAGGTGGGTGAACCATGAAGATTCTTATCGTCGAAGACGATCGCAACCTATCGAACGCCATCAAGCGATGCCTTTCCTCGACCTACGACGTGGATCAGGCATTCGACGGGGCGGAAGGCTACTTCTTCGCTAAAGAAGGCATTTACGACCTGGTCGTGCTTGACCTCATGCTCCCCGAAATGGACGGCTACTCAGTTTTGGAAAAGCTGCGCAAGAACGAGGTGTTCACGCCGGTGCTCATCCTTACTGCCAAGGGGACCATTGCCGACAAGGCGCGCGGATTCAGGACGGGAGCTGACGACTACCTGGTAAAACCGTTCGACAAAGACGAGCTGCTGCTGCGCATCGAGGCCATTCTTCGACGAACCATGGGACTGTACGGATCGGCTGACCTCAGTTTCAAGCAGCTGATCATTTCGCCGACGAACCGAACCGCATCAATCGAAGGCCGCCCTATCGAGTTGAAGGGCAAGCAATTTGACGCCCTTGAGTACCTGGTCAGTCGCCAGGGGCAGCTCATATCGAAGTCGCAGCTGTTCGACAAGGTATGGGGCTTTCTTTCCGACACATCGTCAAACGTTGTGGAAGTATACGTGAGCGCCATCCGCAAGCAGCTCAAGCCTTTCGGATACGATGCGTACCTGAAAACCATTCGAGGCGTAGGCTACTTGTTAACGGACGAGGACGACCATGCGTGAGAGCGCGCGCATGAAGCGGGTGTCCATTCGCTACGCAGCCCTGTTCTTTGTTGTGTTCGGGTTGATATTCGCCGCGCTAGGCGCATTCGTGTACCAAACGGTCAACGCCAACATCTTCAGAGCCGTCGACCAGCAAATACTCATGGTCGGCGTTGGAGAAGACCAATCTTTGGCAACGGGCACCGAAGTGAAAACCGACGCGAACGACGAAAGCCCGGCGCAAGAAGAGGCCGAGGTTCCGCCGGCGCAAGGCGAAGTTGCCAGCGAGACGCCCCAAAGCCAGATAGTCGAAGAAAGCCTGGAAGAGAATCCTCAGACCGTCCTACTTGCGCGCGCAAGCGACGGAACCGTGATGGATACGTTCGGCATCTACTCCACGTATCCCAATTTCTTCGAGACCCTGCCGTTCGATCCCAGCGTTTTGGACACGGCGTACCTCATGGAGAAAAACGGGCATCATTATCGCGCGGCGAACTATCGCGTGGAGCCCGCTGCGGACGGGATTGCGTACCTGCAAACCATCGTAAACGTGGATTCGGAGATAGCCATCCTGGAGCAATTCAGGTTTACCTTGATTGTCGGCTTATCGATAGCGCTTCTGGTTTGCGCGGGCGCCAGCTACGCGCTGTCGCGCAAAACGCTGCGGCCCATAGCCGATGCATGGGAAAAGCAAACGGAGTTCGTTCAGAACGCCTCGCACGAGCTGCGCACGCCCCTCACCGTCATACGTACGACGCAGGAGCTTTTGCTGGAAGAGCCTCACGCTAGGATCATCGACAAGTTCGAAGACATCAGCATCACCATCGAAGAGGCGGGAAGGCTGTCCCGGCTGACCAAAGACCTCTTGGCGCTGACCACCGCAGACGCGGAGGACAATGCAGCCGACATGACCGAGCTTGACCTTGGCGCTCTGGCAAGCGGCGTCGCGGCGGCCTATGAGGATCTGGCGCTGGCCGAGGGAAAAACGCTAACCGTGCGCACATCGGACAACGTCTTGGTGCAAGGCGATCGGGACAAGCTGCAGCAGCTTCTGGCCATTCTGCTGGACAACGCGCTCAAATACACCGAGGAAGGCGATGCGATTCGAGTATCAGTCGAAGAACGCGGAGCGTCGGCTCTGCTGCTGGTTTCGGACAACGGCGTGGGAGTGAGCAGCGAGGATCTAAGTCGGGTATTCGATCGATTCTATCGCGCCGACAAGGCGCGCTCTCGAGAAACGGGCGGGAACGGACTGGGGCTTTCCATTGCGAAAAGCATCATGGACGCGCATGGGGGCGCCATCAAGATGACGCGCAATCCCTCTGGAGGGGTCACGGTAACGGCATCGTTCAAGAAGGCTGCGGCCAGGTAGCGGGAACTTGCTTGCGGGCGTGGGCGCGGCGGTGCGCGTGCGCGTGGGCGCGGCGGTGCGGCTCGCGCTCGCCCTGAAACAAAACAGGCCACCGGTTGAAAACCGATGACCTGCAGCATCCAATGGTGCCCCCGGCGCGATTCGAACGCGCGGCACCCGCTTTAGGAGAGCGGTGCTCTGTCCCCTGAGCTACGGAGGCGCGGTGGCTATTGTAACATTAAACGAAGTTGAGCAAGTCTCGCGCATCCTCGATCACGATATCCGCGCCCGCTTCTTGAAGATGCGCCGCATCATGATACCCCCATGCAACGCCCATGGCGAACGTGCCGGCATTGCGCGACACCTTGATGTCACCCGGGGAATCCCCCACGTAGATAGTGCGGTCGGGCGTCGAGCCCAGTTCGGAAATGGTTCGGAGCAGGCCCGTGGGATCGGGCTTGCGAGGGATCTGGTCGCACTCTCCGTACATCACCTTGAACAGATCGGGCATGTGCTGATCGATCACGTCATGGACGCCTTGATCGAACTTGTTCGACAAAACGCCCAGACGAACACCGCGATGCTTGAGCTCGGCCAGGGTTTCGATCATGTGCGGATACGGGCTGGTAAGCTTGTTGCCAATCTGAGGGTACAAATCCTTCCAACGCTGCATGACGGCCTCGGCTTGCTCGGGCGACGTGCTGGCGGGAACAGCTTGGTACATAAGCGCACGTGCCCCATT
>NZ_DBFOSR010000106.1:0-7722 GCF_048427265.1 Paraeggerthella sp. | reverse complement strand
GGCGATTTTTCGTGCGCGGCTGCGCCAGCGGCGGGCCGCCGGCGCATCCGGCCCAGGCGCGCGCCCCGTCGACGGCTCGCCACCGCAGCCGACCCAGGCACAATCCGCCGGCCCAACCCGGTCGCGCTGCCGCTATGCGGCTTTTCGATCGATCATCGCACGCCGAACGCGCAAAAGAGCATAAGCGGCAAACAGTACCGAGTACACCGCCACGCTGACCTGCGCCGCCGCGCCGCCATGCAAAGCGGGCGGCAGCAACATGAGCATTAGATGCAGGTATACCAAACCGAAAAACGGATATGCCAACATCTGCACGCGCTTCCATGTGTCTTTCTTCATGCGCTTCTTGACCACGTTGAACGACGTAACCCCTAAGACCAGCAAAAGGGCGAACAGCACCAAGGCAACCACGAACGAGATCATCACGGCGCCCTTGTTCACACCGCCCAATCGAGGCAGGTACGAGGCCAAATACACGGCCATATGCCCCAGCGACAGAATCCAGGCGATGATCGATAGCTCCGCGCGAATAGGACGAAGCCAACGTCCCACTCGAGAATCGCGCGAGAACACGCCGATGAGCATCACCACGGCAAACAAAGCCAAGGCCAGCATGCATTTTTGAACGAGCAAGAACAAAGCGCTCCACACCGCACGCGGCATCGGGAAAAACTCCGCAGCGATGAACAACACGCTCACCGCCACGGCCAAAACGTAAAAAGCCACCGGCGCCTTCTTTATGGGATTGCGCAGCGCAAACGCCGCCGCAACGGCGCCAATAAAGACCAGCGGGAAATCCATGCGTTCCCCTATTTCTCGTCAGACAAATGCGCCAAGATGGCAGAAGCGTACAGGGCGAGCGCCGCGTACGGCCCGTCGGTCAAGTCGCAAGTTTGTTCCATGAATCGGGGGAGCCAGGCAAGCGCGTGGCTTCGAAGAAACGATTGGGCCTGCTCGTTTCGGCTGGTCAGCGCTTCTTCGTTTTCGGTGCGAATCGCCTCGGCCTGCTGGGCGAACAGGTACGAAAGGAACTCGAACTCTTCCTGAACGCTGTCGCACGGCTCTTTGCGTCCGTTCTTCGCCACCACTCCGGCTTCGCGCATGCACTGCTCAACGTCAAGCGTGACGGGCGTGCGGAACAGCGAAGGTGCGCCCGGGGCGCCCATAGAAACATGCAGGAAAGCGCTTTCGTAAGGGAAAATCGGCGTGCGACCGCCCGGCGCAAGGTACAAGCGCGAGTACGTTTTCCTCATCTCCGACAAGACGTCCGCGACGGACGATTCCGCCCAGGATCGCAGCCCCGCCGTCGAATCACCAGCAACGGAAATCGACGCGCCCATGTCCAACAGGCAAGACTGAGCGTCGTCGGCCAGAGCACCTTCGACAAGCGCGGCTACAAGCACGTCGTCGGGATATGCGAACGCTCGCGAAAGAAGCTCGCACGCGTCAGCCCTCCCCACGGCCCTTTTCAAAGCGTCGTATTGCTCCATGTTCCCTCCCCCTTTTTTTGAAAAGGGGCGGCAGTTGCTGCAAAAACCGCCGCCCCGCGTAAAGCTATTGCAGGTAGTACACGCTCGGCTCCGTGCCGGCGTCTTCTTGCAAGAGCAGGACTTCGCGACCCTCGATAGCCTTGGACACTGCGGACTCGGGGTCGTCCAGATCGCCCCAGTAGCGCGCGCGGCCCGGGCACAGCTGCATGCAAGCGGGTACCTCGTCGCGGTCGATGAGGTTCTTGCAGAACGTGCACTTCTCCACCGTGCCAGCCTTATGAGGCGGCGCATCGTGCTCGCCTACCACCACGTCAAGGTAGTACTCGGGGCTCTTGATGAGCGTACGCACGCCCTCGTACGGGCACGCCTTGATACATGACTCGCACCCGATGCACAGCTCGCTGTCCACCGACACGATGCCGGTTTCCTCATCCTTGATGGTAGCGCCCGTCGGGCACACGTCGAGGCACGCAGGGTTTTTGCAGTGCTGGCACTGCATGGGAAGAAAAACGAGCGTGCAATCAGGAAACGTACCACCTGCGTTATCGTTCGACAACGATCCGCGCACCACGGCCGTTCCCAAAGTGCTCCAATCCTGATCGCTTTTTGTATAAACAACGTTATACACAAGATCTTTTGGGAGGTTGTTTGCGAACTTACAAGCCGCTGAGCAAGCCTGGCAGCCGATGCAACGCCGAAGGTCAATAGCCATTCCGTATCGAGTCATCTTCCCCAACCTCCTAGAGTTTCTCAATAGCGACAGCGCAGTCAAAATAAGACTGATTCCTGCAAGCTTGGTTATAATCGTTAAACGTAGTGCGCGCGAGATCACCGTCGATATGCTCACGCGTCAAAAAACTTCGAGGACAGTGAACCGATTTGCGTTGTTGCCCTGCATTGAGGACGACAAGCAACGTGACAGACCCGCGGTCGTTGTAGAGCCGAATCGTATCGCCCTCCACGATGCCGAGCTCCGCGGCATCCTCAGGATTGATGCGGCACACCGGCTGCGCTTCAAACTCCTTCATATAATCCACGTCGTACCACTGCGTGTGAGTGCGCGTGCGCATGTGTTCGCAACAAATCGTGAACGGGAACCGCTCCCGAATAGGATTAGACAGGTCGGCCTCTCGCGCCGGCTCCCAATAACAAGAGAGCTTTTCTTTGCTGAGATCCACCTCTTGACCCATGTTGTAGTCAGGTTTAGGAGATTCGCGGTAGAACATGGCCCGCTTCGATGCCGTCGTGAAGATTCCGCCTTCGAAAGCAACGGCTGGGTTGTTATCGCATCGCAGATAATTCTTCTCGCGCACTCTGTCGATGGTTATCCCATTCTCCTGCCCATAAGGCGTAGAAAGGCAGACGTTCAGATACTCGTCAGGGGTAAATTGAAAAAAGTCGCCGTAACCCATACCTTCAGCCAAAAGCTTGTAAATCTCGTAATCGGGCTTGCTCTCGTATAAAGGCTCTATAGCCTTTTGATTCCACAGCAGATAAGGATTTCCGTAATATCGAACGCGTAGATCTTCGGTTTCGAACCAATGGCATGCAGGTAGCAGGATGTCAGCGTATATGGAAGTATCGTTCATGGTCATGTCTTGAATAACGATAAAATCAAGCGCTTTCATAAGTTCAATAGTTTCATTCTGCTCAGTCTGGTTTGAAACAACATTGGTGCACGAAGCGTAAAAAGCCTTGATAGGGAAAGGCTCGCCGAGCTTTTGACCGCTCGACACAATATTGAAGAAATCGCTCCAGTTGACAACAGCTCCAACCCCTTGAGGCAACTCGCCTGTTGCGCTCGGAAGCTTGATGCATGCCTGAACATTGCCTTCCCCAAAGTTCGGTTCTCCCGTGTAGAGACCCGAACCCGCCCTACCCATCTGGCCGGCGACCAGCAGCAGCGTGTTGACGCACTTAGAACTATACATTCCGTTGTTATAGTGATTAAGTCCGAATTTCATATCCGTCTGCACGTTGCCTTCCTGCGTGTACAGACGGGCAAGGTGCTTAATGTCATCAATACTCACGCCGGTCACTTCTGAGGTATGCTCCAAGGTCCACGGCTCAACGGCTTCTCGAATCAATTCCATCTCGGTCTTCACAGCATGCCCAGCGACCTCGGGGACACCCCCCATCGCTGGCCTTTTTGCCTCACTGTACGCGACAGCGGCAGCCACCTCATCATCCCACACAACGCACGGATCGACTTTTTCCTCCTGCCCTTGCGCATTGGTGATCGCGACGGGCTCCACACCTAAATCGCTCATGCGCAGGAACATCCCGTTATCTTTAATGAGAAAGGGGGCTTCGGTATGATCACGAAGAAAGTCTGTTGCTTCCCATCCCTGCTCTAGAATTTCACGTATGGTCCCCAATGCAAGTGCACCATCAGTCGCAGGATGCACAGGAATGAACCAGTCAGCCTTCGAGGCCATGGTGCGATAAGCAATATCTATAACCACAAGTTCAGACCCAGCATCGCGCGCCTCTAGATAGAAGTGCGCACGTTGCTTGTCCGACACGGCGATGTCACCGCCCCAAATCACATGATGATCAGCATTGGGCACGTCGGAGGCACGGTTTCCGGCCCCGCCAGGTCCAAACATGTAGGTCCAAGCCATAGGCGTAGCGATATCGCGATCCGGCAACACGCGACTGACCCCCATGACATTGAGCAAGCGCGCCATGACGGAACCTTCCGGGGCACCACCGCCAAGCTCGGCGGTATTGCCGCTCCCTAAGAAAAAGGCAATAGACGTGGGACCGAATTCCTCGATATACCGTTTCCATTTATCGGTAACTTCAGCGATAGCCTCGTCCCAAGTAATGCGCTCAAATTTCCCTTCGCCACGTTCACCAACGCGGCGCATTGGATACCGCAAACGCTCCGAACTATATACGCGAGCAGGTTGCGAAATACCTTTGGGGCAGATACGATCGAATTCCGGACCATCATCAAAATGGCCCGCCGTCGTACGAACAACCTGTCCATCGCGCACATGGACGTTCAGGTAGCAACCCTGACCGCATTGAGAGCGGCAGGCACCGGAAAATATTTGCGTCTCGGGGGCTTCCTGCTTCTTGTCCGTTTCCTCCAGATTCTTGGCCTGCGGGCTGCAGCCAACCAGCGCGCCCGTTGCAGTGAGCGCCGCCGCGCCCTTGATGAAGCTTCTGCGGGTGAAACCATGCGTTGTGTTTTCAGCCATGCTTGCTCCTCTCGTTCTCTCCCCACGACCTCTCGGTCGCACCGTTCTTGCGCCGCGAACAGCAGGGAGGGAGGCCGTCCGCAGCGCAAGATGGAAAGTCTCGCTTCCCCCGACTTTCCCTTACCATGCACTCTACGGATCATTGAAAATTATTGCGATAAACTGAAAATAAGTTTTGCGTTAAGAAGATATTAACCGGATATTAATGACTAAATTAATAATGAGATAAAGCGCCCACCGTGACGTTAACGTCACGGGGATTCACCTGATGAAAGAAGCAAGAGGAAGGGGCGGATCTTCGGCTTCTCGAGAGCCCTTACCCCTCCACCCGATCGGCCATCTTATAGCCTACGCGTTGGACCGTCAGCAGATATCGAGGCTCGGAAGGGTTCTCTTCGATCTTCTCGCGGATCTTGCGAACGAACACCGTTATGTTGTTGGTCGGCTTGCAGTTGGCGTCGGACTCGCCCCAGATGTACTCCTGAATCTGGCTGCGCGTGAACACCTTGCCCGGATGTGCGGCCAAAAACGCCACGATCTCGAACTCCTTCGTGGTCAGCTGCACCGGCTTTCCTTTGACACGCACTTGGTATTCTCCAAAATGCACCTCAAGATCGCCGATCTGAGCGACTCCCTCCCGATTTCTCGAGCGCGCAAAATCTATCGTGTCCTTATGACGGCGAATGTTCGCCTCGATACGCAACAGCAACTCCATGGCATCGAACGGCTTGGTCACATAATCGTCCCCACCCGATCGAAAACCGATGCTCTTGTCGACGATGTCGCATTTCGCAGAAAGGAAAATGACCGGAATACGGCGGCCTTCCTCGCGGATGCGCGCACACAAATCGAACCCGTTCGTCCCCGGCAGCATCACATCGAGAAGCAGCAGGTCGGGCTTTTCATGCAGAAGCATTTCCATGCCCGATTCGGCGTCTTTGGCTCCGCAGAACGCGTACCCGTTCGACGTCAAAAGCTGCTCGATCGCCTGCCGCAAATTGTCCTCATCGTCGATGAGCATGACCTTATACATCGTCTTCCCCCACTATCAGCCTTTTCGGCACCGTTATAACGAAAGCGCTGCCCTTCCCCACTTCGCTCTCTACCGAAATGGCGAACCCTTGCATGTCGGCATACTCGCGCACCAGGGCAAGTCCCAGGCCGCTGCCGTTGTACTTCCGCGTCGACGTGCTATCCACCTGGAAGAACCGATCGAAAATGAGCTCCTGATCCTCGGGGGCAATGCCGATGCCGGTATCGATCGTCGACAGCGTTACCACTTGGCGCTTTTCGTCGTACGCCACGCGCAGCTCCACCGACCCGCCGTCGGGCGTGAACTTGATGGCGTTGCTGGCCAGGTTTTCGAGCATGCGCAACGTCTTCTCGTAATCGCCGTTCACCAAGGGCACGTCCGAAGCGACCCTCGTACAGAACGAAACATCGTATTTGCGCGCGAGCGGAGCCATGGTGCCCTTGACCGACGCCGCCACGTCGCCCAGATCCATCGGCTCGCATGTAGACCTGATGCTACCCGCATCGGATCGCGCGATGTCCAGCATGTTGTTGATCATGTTGAGCAAGATCTGGCTGTTCTTCTCGATTTCCTCCCAAGACCGTCGATCGCTTTCACGCCCCGGATCGCATGCCTCGCGCGAGATCTGAGCAAACGTGATTATGGATGTCAGTGGGGTGCGCAGCTCATGGTTCACCATGGACAAAAGATCGGACTTGAAGCGAGTCTCCTGCTCGAGGCTTGCATTCAGCTTTTCCAGCTTGTCGCGCTGATGCTCAAGCAGCGCGTTAGCCTCCTGCAAATCGATCGTGCGAGCCTCAACTTGCGATTCCAGGTGCTCGTACATATCGCGCAGGTCGCCCGCCATGTCGTTGAACCCTCCAACAAGCTGCTGCACTTCTTTCGCCGCATGCCCGCCGCCAAGCTCCGCATCCATGTGACCGCGCTTCAGCTTTCCGAACGCCGCCTGTAAACCTCCTATCGGACGCAGCACGAAGAAGGTCGTCACCACGTAGATGACCGCACCGATGAACGCAGCGACCCCCAAGAAGAATACGACGTCGCGAATCACGTTGTCGCGCAACGTCTGCTGCTGCTGATCGATGGGGATAACGATGCTGATGGCGCCTCCAACGGAATCGAGCGTCCATCCTTCCTTTTCTCTGCCGGTGATGTCGAGCTCGCCCGCCGGTTCGCCATGGCAGGACAAGCAGCTATTGTCGACCTCGAGCGCTTGCACGTACCGAAAACGCTCTTCCCCCTGATACCCGGCAATGCCGTAATGCTCTTTCACCGACGAGTCGGCATTGAAGCGCTCGAGCGCCGTCGCCTCGAATTCATCGGGTATATCCTGCTCGCTGCGCGGGTTGAAGTTGGTGTAGCGAATAGCGTAGTCACTGCCAGCCGAGAACAACCGGCCAACGCTCTTCCCCACTAACGAGCAGTGCAAACCCTTGAATTCGTACGTCCCGTCCGAGGTGTTGTTGATGATGCTCTGCGAGTTGTCCATGAACTGCCACACGGCGTCCATTTCGCGCGCGAATGTGCGCGCCTCCTCCAGCAGAGCCGCCTCGGTCTGGCGCTGCTGCGAGTAGAAGTCGAAGACGGCGAACGCAAGAAACGACGCACCGAACACCGCCGTCAGCGCAGCTAGATAGATAGTCTTCAGACTGAAAGAGTGCTTTCCCATGTGCGTCCCCGCCCCCGTATTCGCAACGCCCCCTCGCATTGCGATGTAAACCCTAGCACAAGACTAAGAGCCACGTAAAGCAGTCCGCTCCCGGCACGCGATCGCGCGAAGAGCGTGCGCGCGAAAAACCGCCTTCGCTGGCAGGTTTTGACGGTTTGAGGTCGTCGGGCCGAGCATTGTTTTCGCCATGGCGTTGCCCGTTTTAGTTTTGCCTGGTCACAGCGTTGGAGCGTCGCGGCGCGCTCGTGAGGGGACTCGCCCCGCTAAGTCAAACGACCCCTAAACGTCAAAACCTGCCAGCGAAGGCGGTTTTTCGCGCGC
>NZ_DBFOSR010000105.1:0-48179 GCF_048427265.1 Paraeggerthella sp. | reverse complement strand
TGAAGAACAACGATGTTGAAACGCAGGACGAAAGAGGTCGCTATGACCAAGAAAAAACCTTTGAACAGCGCCGAGGACGCGGTTGCTGCTGCGGAAGCCGAGTTGAAGGCGGCCCAGGAAAAACTCGACGCGGCAAAAGCGCGGCTGGCTGCCGAAGGGAACGACGAGAAGAAGGCGGATGGGCTCGATGCCGCCGAGGCGTCTGTTGAAGAGCCTGTTGAACAGGAAGCCGAAGTTGACAAAGTCGTGGACGTGGTTGCAGTGGAGGCTTCGGCCTGCGTCCCAGATGATGCCTCGACCGCTTCGGCCGACGACGAATCCGCGGTCTTAGTTGAGGAAGTCGAGACGATCCAGGAAGCCGAGCCGGTCGAGCCGATGGGGACGGCCGAGCAGGAGAGCGCCCCGTCTGCTCCGGAGCCTCCCGCGTCCCCGGCGTCCGAGAATCCCCAGTGGGTTCCGTATTCGAGTGCGCAGGTCCCCCCGTACGGGGTCCCCGCACAGCAGCCTTCTTACGGCGCGCCGCAAACCGCACCGCAGGTGCCTGCGAGCGGTTCTTATGGCGGGTCCTCATCTCAGCAGCCTGGTTACGCTGCGCCCCAGACGCCGCATGCCGGTCCTGGCGCCGTGCCGCCGCAGCAGCCCTATTACGGGTATCAGCAGCCGTACTACCAGCAGCCGTACGCGCAGCCTGTTGTGGCTACGAAGGATCATGTGGCTGCCGGTTTGCTGGCCATCTTCTTGGGATGGTTGGGCATTCACAAGTTCTACTTGGGGTACAACACTTCCGGTTTCGTCATGCTGGGAGTTTCTATCTTGGGCGGAATCCTTACGCTGTCGCTTGCGTGCTGGGTGATCTGGGTCATCGCTATCATCGAGGGCATCATTTACTTGACGAAGTCGCAATCTCAGTTCGAGCAGATCTACGTCCTCAATAAGAAGGAATGGTTTTAGCGCATCGACGGTCCGCCGTTTGCCCGCGGTTGCATTGCTTCGCCGCTCGTCCAAATGTTCAGGGGTTTTTCCATGAATAGGGGCGGGCGGCTTTTCTTTTTCGCTAGAATGGCGGTATCGATAAGGCCTAAGCGCAGGAATTCGCGCACCGCCTTCCCGAATAAGGATCCTATAAGGAGGAAATCATGCCCAAAATCACTCGTGACCAGGTGAGAGTTCCGGCTGACGTCATGCCGGAATCCCGTGACGAGTACATTGAGAACTACATGAAGGCTACCCGTGGCACGGGTCGTCTCATGCTGTTCGCGTGCGATCAGAAGGTCGAGCATCTGAATGCCGACTTCTACGGCGAGGGCATCGACATCGCCGACGCTCAGCCGGAGCACCTCTTCGAGATCGGTCGTCAGGGCGTGTGCGGCGTGCTGGCTGGCCAGCGCGGCCTGATCGCGCAGTATGCTGCCGATTATCCGGAGATCAACTACCTGGTGAAGATGAACTCCAAGACCAACCTCGTTGGCGTGAAGCAGGACGATCCCTATTCGCCGCAGCTGCATGATCTGGATGCTGTGCTGGCTATGCGCGAAGCTGGCGTGAACATCGTGGGTCTGGGTTACACGCTGTACCTGGGCAGCGAGTACGAGTCCACCATGATGGCCGAGGCTGGCGAGCTGATCGCCCAGGCTCACGCAAACGGCATGTTGGTAGTGCTGTGGATCTATCCGCGCGGCAAGGCCGTCGCGGCAGAGAAGGACCCGGATCTGATCGCCGGTGCTGCTGGCGTGGCGCTGTGCCTGGGTGCCGATTTCGTCAAGGTGAACCCGCCGAAGCCCGAAGACGGCCGCACTCCGGCCGAGGCTCTGAAGGTTGCCGCCATGGCTGCCGGCCGCACGGGCCTTGTGTGCGCGGGCGGTTCGACGGTTGACGCCGAGACGTTCCTGACCCAGCTGCACGACCAGATTCACATCGGCGGTGCCTGCGGCAACGCGACCGGCCGCAACATCCACCAGCGCTCGCTGGCGGAGGCCGTGCGTTTGACGAAGGCTATCAGCGCCATTACGCTGGCCGACTACTCCGTGGAGGACGCGCTCGACGTCTTCAACGGCGACGAGGATTTCTCGCTGTAAGTTTCGCCGCATAGAACATGCCGACGGGCCCCTTTCGAGGGGCCCGTTTTGCGTGCGCCGGGAATAGCGCTCTTGGCGTGCGGGGCGCGCGGGGGATGCGCGGGGCGTGTGGGGGGTGCGCGAGTTGCGTGCAGGTCGCGGGATGCACGGGGCGCGCGGGGCGCGGGGTTCGCGCAGGTTGCGGATCGTGCGTGGGGTTCGCGGCGGCGTCGCCCTCCCGCGTGGATCGCGCACCCCGTGGTGAGCCCCCCAAAAAAAATCTGGGCGCGAATCGGGACCTGTGACAATTTTAGACGTGGAAAAGCCGCGTTTTAACAGCGGACATACGCTTTTTGGCAGAGATTGGGGGGTTTGCGGCTCCTGAACGCGAGAAATTCCATCTATAGCGAACAAGTAATCGCATAATGCCTGGTCGCAGATTTTATCTTCCCTTTTTGTGCGCGCCGTCGCGCACGAAAAGCCACAAACCTCGGAATCTCTGCCATTTTCGAGCCTTCCGCGGGCAGGTTGCGGCAGCGTCTCGATTTTTTGGGCGCGAATCGGGACCCGTGACAGAGAACAGGTTGCCGAATGCAGGTTTCAGCAGCGCCTTGTCGGCAAAAGGCATGGTCGCGTTTTGGGATGCGGCCGATCGGCGGCTTCGCGCGCTCGCGAAAGTGTCGCAGGCCCCGATTCGCGCCCAAAAAAACCCTCGCTCGGCCTCTTTCGACGCTCTCCGAGATTCCTCGAGATTCCCGAGATTCCACGAGATTCCTCGTCGCTGCGAGTTTATGAAGTTTTCCCTCTTGGGGCGGGCGGGCCGAGTGCTTGCGGTAGACTGATCAGCATTATGTCTATATCGCTGCCTTACCTTATATGTTCCATCTTGAGCTTCGTGCCCGCCATCGTTTGCCACGAGGCGTGCCACGGTTTTGCCGCCTACAAGTTGGGCGATCCTACCGCCAAGCGAGCCGGACGGCTTTCGTTCAACCCGCTCAAGCACGTGGATCCTTTCGGCACGGTCATCATGCCGCTCATGCTCATGGCCATGAACATGCCGGTGTTCGGCTACGCGAAGCCGGTGCCGTACAACCCGGCGTACTTCAAAGATCCTCGCAAGGGCGACCTCATCGTGGGCTTGGCTGGCCCTGCGGCAAACTTGGCGCTGGCTGTTCTGGGTGCGGCGGTGTACGCGGTTATCCTGTTCGTCCTGCCGGTTGCCCAGTTGGCTCAAAGCATGGTGTTCTACTACTTCTTCACCTTGTTCTTGCCCATGTTCTCGCTGATCAATCTGTATCTTATGTTCTTCAACTTGCTGCCCATTCCGCCGCTGGACGGATCGTCCATCTTCGCGTTCCTGCTTCCGGCCAAGTATTTGCCGCGGTACTACAAGGTGCAGCAGTACGCGTTCCCCATCTTCATGATCGCCGTTATCCTGGTGCCGTACATTCTGCATTTCAATCCCATCGGCATCTATCTGGACGCGACGGCTGGAAACGTGTTCAACCTGCTGTATCCGTTCAGGTAGGCGGGGCCGCGCATGGCGTACAAGGTTCGCATAGACAGCTTCGAGGGGCCGTTCGACTTGCTGCTGCATTTGGTCAGCCGCCAGAAAGTGGACATCGGAGCCATCTCCATCACCCAGATCGCCGACCAGTATCTGGCCGAAGTGTCCCGGATGGACAACCTTGACCTGGACGTTGCGAGCGACTTTCTGCTGGTGGCGTCTACGCTTTTGGAAATCAAAGCCGAAAGCCTGCTGCCGCGCGAGCGCGATGCGGTGCAAGAGGAGCTGGAGGAGCTTGCGCCCAGCGAGGCTCGCGACATTCTGGTCGAGCGGCTTCTGGCGTACAAGCAGTACAAGAACGCCGCGAGCGCGCTGCACATGCGGTTCGTGGCGGAAGGCCGCATGCATGCGCGTCCCTTAGGTCCCGACGCGTGCTTCTTGAACCTCATGCCCGACTACCTGAAGGACGTCACGCTCGACGGGCTGGCGCTTTTGGCGGCGCGCGCGCTTGCTCGGCGCGACGTGTTTCTGCTGGAATCGGAGCATATCGCAGCAAAGCCCATTCCCGTCGAGGTGCACGTGCGCGCCATTCATCAGCGCATCCGCAACAAGAAGGAGATCCGCTTTTCGGAGCTGGTCAACGCGCAAACGCCCACGCCCGTGGTGGTGGTCACGTTCTTGGCGGTGCTCGAGCTGTACAAGCGCGCCATGGTGAAGATCGAGCAGGCCGAGCTGTTCGGCGACATCGACATCCGCTACATCGAAGGGTCCGGCGATCTTTCGCTGGAAGGCGAGGACGTCCTTACGTCGGTCGAGGAAGGTTGACATGTTCCAAGGTTTGCAGGAAGGCCAGATCAAAGGCGCTATCGAAGCCATGCTCTTCGTAACCGACGAGCCGGTGGGCACGCTTGCCCTGGCCGACATGCTGGAGGTTGCACCGGGCGAGGTCGAGCGTGCGCTCGTGGAGCTGCGCGATCAGCTGGAGCGGGAGGACCGCGGCATCCAGCTGCGCGAGGTCGCCGGCGGATGGCGTTTGTACACGCACCCCGCGTACCACGAGCTGATCGAGAGGTACGTGCTGTCGTGGGATACCCGCAAGCTTTCCCAGGCTGCCATGGAAACGCTTTCCATCGTGGCGTACCTGCAGCCGGTAACGCGCAGCGGGGTTGCCAGCGTGCGCGGCGTCAACTCGGACAGCTCCATCAACTCGCTGGTGGAGAAGGGCTTGGTGCGCGAGGCGGGCGTGGCCGACGCGCCCGGGAACCCCACGCTGTACGCGACCACGCGCGCCTTCCTGGAGAAGTTCGGGCTGCGCTCGGTAGCCGACCTGCCCGATCTGGACCAGTTCGCGCCCGACGACGATACGCGCGCGTTCATTCGCGAGCGATTGTCCGCTACGCGCGACGACGTGCGCATCGCGCAAGCTGCGGAAGCGGCCGCGGGGGAGGGGCCGGACGAAGTCGACCCCTTGGCGGGCGTGCAGTTCGACCTCGACGACGAAGACGGCGTCATCGTGGCCGAGAGCCCGCGCGAGGAGGCTGCGTCGGACGCCGCCCAGCGCATGCTGGCCGAGGCTATGGCTTCCGGCTTCGGCCTGGTGGAGAAAATAGACTTTGACGAGCTGACGTTTGAAACCGATGACGAGTAAGCGGGTCCGCCGTTCTGTCGAACGGCGGAAGCCCTCGTCGACCCTGGAGGATCTGTGACCGAAGAAACCAACGAAGCACCCCGCGTCGTCCCCATGCGCTTGCAGAAGTTCCTTGCGCGAGCGGGGGCTGCAAGCCGCCGTGGATCTGAGAACCTTATGACGGCCGGTCGTGTGACGGTGAACGGCCAGGTGGTGACCGAGTTGGGCAGCAAGGTGGATCCGCTTGTGGACCAGGTTGCCGTGGACGGGGTGGCGGTTCGGCTGGCCGACGGCCCCGTGACCGTCATGTTGCACAAGCCGGCGGGATTCGTGACGACCATGTCCGATCCGCAGGGGCGTCCCACCGTGGCGCAGCTCGTCCCCGTCGATCGGTATCCGGGGCTGTTCCCCATCGGGCGGCTCGACGCCGACACCACGGGCTTGCTACTGTTCTCGACCGACGGCGACCTGGGCAACGGCCTGTTGCATCCCAAGCATCATGTGGCGAAGCGCTACCTGGCATGCGTCGAGGGCCGGCCCGCCGAACGCGACCTTGCGCGCTTGCGCCGCGGGGTGGAACTTGACGACGGGCTTACGGCCCCTGCCGACGCCCGCCTTGTGGAAGGTCCGGCGGCTCGCCGCGCCGAGCGCGTTCTCGAAGCGCCTCCGGCCGTGCCCGCCCGGGCGTCGCGCGAGTACGCCGTCGAGTGCAAGCAGCGCGCGGCGTGCCGCTCCATCGTTCGCGTGGTTCTTCGCGAGGGAAGAAAGCGCCAGGTGAAGCGTATGCTGGCTGCAATCGGCCATCCGGTGCTGGCGCTTCATCGCGATTCGTTCGGCCCGCTTGAGCTGGGCGACCTCGAACGCGGCTCGTGGCGGATTCTTTCGCCCGAAGAGGTTGCGGCTTTGAAGCGAGCCGTGGAGGACGGTTCGTAGCGACGCGCGGCGCGGGCGGCCGATCCTTCGGCCGATAATGCTAGAATACGCACGTCGGCATTGTCTGTCGGCGCACGTCAATATGTTTGCAACAGGGAGAGTGTTTCCGTTTCATGTCACATCAACAAGTTGACCATATCGCGGAGCCGGGATTCGATCGCGTTGCGGTCGTGGGCTTCGGCCTGGTGGGCGCGTCCTTCGCCGCGGCGTTTCGCTCCGCGCACCCCGATGCGCGGGTGCTCGCGGTCGACGTCGACCAGTGCACGCTTGCGCAGGCCCTCGAGCGCGGCTGGGCGACCGAGGGCGCGCTTCCGGCCGATCCTGCGTTTCGGCGGTTCGTGGACGAAGGTTGCGACCTGGTGGTTCTGGCTACGCCGGTAGGAGCGGTCGAAGCCTACCTGAAAGACCTGGCTGCATGGGATTTTCAAGGCATCGTCACCGACACCGCGTCCACGAAGAGCCGTATCGTGGAGCTTGCCTGCGCGCATCTTGCCCATCCTGAAAACTACGTTCCCGGCCATCCTATGGCGGGTTCGGAGAAAAACGGCATCGAAGGAGCGCGGGCGGACCTGTTCAAGGGCGCTCACTGGATTCTGTGCCCCGATGCGAACACGCCCGCCGAGCACTTTCCGCGTCTGCACGAGCTGATCACCTCGCTGGGCGCGCGCGTTATCGTGCTGCCGCGCGAAGATCATGACGAGGCGGTTGCAGTGGTGAGCCATGTTCCGCATATCGTCGCCTCGTCGCTCATGCAGCTGGCGAGTCGTCATGCGGACGACCAGCAGGCCCTTATGCGGCTGGCCGCGGGCGGGTTCAAGGACTCGACGCGCATCGCTGCCGGCTCGCCGGAGCTGTGGTGCGGCATCGCGTTCGACAACAAGGACGCGCTCGTCGACGGGCTGTCGGAGATGCAGGAGATCATCGCGTCGTTTTCCGGCGCGCTCGAATCGGGGAATCGCGCGCAGCTGACGGATCTTCTTGCCTCCGCAGCGGAAGCTCGCCGGGCCCTGCCCGTTGCCTGGGTGCCTTCGACCGAGCGTTTGCTCGAGGTTCGCATTCCCATGGAGAACCGCACGGGCGTGGTGGCCGAGGTGACCACCGTCACCAGCTCGGTCGGTTGCAACATCCAGTCCATCGAGATAGACCACGTCACCGAGGACAGCGCCGTGCTCAGCTTGGTGCTGACCGACGAAGGCGACGTCGGCCAGCTGTCCGCGCAGCTTATCAACGCGGGTTTTTCGGTTTCGTTCAGTCCTCTGGCGGCAAAGGAGCATATACATGTCGATTGAATCAGCGGCGACCATCATCGAGCCTCTGCGCGCGCCGTTGCGGGGCAAGGCCACCGTGCCGGGCGACAAGTCCATCTCGCATCGAGCGGTGCTGTTCGCGGCTATGGCCGAGGGCGTCTCGAAGCTGACCGGCGTTCTTGATTCCGAGGACGTGCGCTCGTCCATGGCGGCGGTGCGCCAGCTGGGCGCGCGGGTAGAGCTTGAGCTGCAGCCCGACAAAAGCCTGGCTGGCGTGGTGGAGGGCTGGGGAGCGAAGGGGCCGTCCCAACCCGAGGGTCCCATCGATTGCGGGAACTCCGGCACCACGGCGCGCCTGCTCATGGGCGTGCTCGCCCCGTGGGACGTGCGCGTGGAGCTGACCGGCGACGAGTCCCTGGTGAAGCGCCCCATGCGCCGCATCACCGCGCCGCTCATGAAGATGGGGGTTCGCTTTCAGCCCGAAGGCCGCGAAACGCTGCCGCTCGTCGTGTGCGGAACGCGCGGCCTGCATCCTCTTGTCTACGATGCCCCTATGGCGTCGGCCCAGCTGAAGACCGCAGTGCTGCTTGCCGGCGTGTACGCGCGCGGCACCACCACCGTGAACGAGCCCGCTCCTTCGCGCAACCACACCGAGCTCATGCTCCCGGAGTTCGGCGTGGACACCACGGCTGCGGATCGAACGGCCAGCGTCACGGGCCCCGCCGCGCTCAAGGCTTGCGAAGTGCAGGTTCCGGGCGATCCTTCGTCCGCTGCGTTCCTCGCGTGCGCCGCGGCGCTCAAGCCCGGCAGCTCCGTGCAGATCGAGAACGTCAGCCTGAACCCGGCGCGCATCGGCTTCACCCGCACGCTCGAGCGCATGGGCGCGTGCGTGAACCTGCGTCGCACGGGATCTGCGGGCAAGGAGCCCTACGGGACCGTTTCCGTCGACTACACGCCGAACCTGCGAGGCTGCGAGGTTCCCGCCGACAAGATCGCGTCCATCGTCGACGAGATTCCCGTGTTGTCGCTCGTGGCGGCGCATGCGCGCGGCGTCACGGTGTTTCGCGAAGTGGGGGAGCTGCGCGTGAAGGAGACCGATCGCCTGGAGGCCGTGGTGGAAGGCCTGTCCTCTTTGGGCGTGGACACGTGGGTCGAAGGCAACGACCTGTTCATCGAGGGGCAGCCGGATCTGGTCGTGCCGGATGCGGCGTCCTTCGACTCGAAGGGCGACCATCGTCTGGCTATGACGTGGGCGCTCGTCGGCCTGACAGGCGGCTCGTCCGTGAGCGTGGCGAACTTCGATTCCGTGAAGATCAGCTATCCTCAATTTCTGTCCGATATCGAAAGGTTGGCACGATGATCATCGCCATTGACGGCCCGAGCGGGGCCGGTAAATCTACTGTTGCGAAAGCTGTTGCGCGCGAACTGGGCTTTTCCTGCCTGGACACCGGTGCGATGTACCGAGCCGTTGCATGGCGCGCCCTGCAAGACGGCGTGGCGCTCGACGACTGCGACGCGCTGGGAAGCCTTGCGCGCACCTACGACATCGCGTTTGCGCACGAGGCGGGCGAGCCGGTTCCGCGCCGCGTCTCCATCGGCGGCGTCGACGTGACCGACGCCATCCGAACCGCCGAGATCGACCGTGCCGTGAGCCCCGTCTCCGCTGCGCCGACCGTCCGTGCGGCTTTGGTGGAGCAGCAGCAGCGCATCGGCCGTGCGGGCGACTACGTGGTGGAGGGGCGCGACATAGGCACCACGGTGTTCCCGGAGGCCCCGGTCAAGGTGTTCCTGACCGCTTCGGCTGAAGAGCGGGCCCATCGTCGGGTTCGTCAAAACGTCGACCGTGCCGTAGGTTCCATCGACTTCGACGAGGTGCTTGCCGACATTCGCCGACGCGACGAGCTGGACTCCTCGCGCGCCACGTCGCCGTTGCGGCCTGCAGACGATGCCGTGCATTTGGATTCGACCGGGCACTACATCGAAGACGTGATCGACGAGATCTGCGCGCTTGCCCGTCAGAGGGGCGCGAACGGCGGCGAAGGCGAGCGCGCATGAGCCTGATTCTGCCTTACGAGAAGATCTGGGATATGCCCTACGGCGGCGCTTCCGACGAGAAGCAGGCTCCGCGCCTGGTCGGCAACGTCATCTACGGGTTCTTGGCCTTCGTGTTCAAGATCTGCTTCCGCTACCGCGTGGACAACCGGCAAAGCCTGCGGGGCTTCGACGGCGAAAGCGGCGTGGTGGTGGTGGCGAACCATACGTCGTTTCTGGACGTGGTGTTCATGTACCTGTCTTCGCGCCCTTCCCAGTGGATACGCTTCTTGGGGCGCGAGAACCTGTTCGGCAACGCGCACGGCCTGGCGGGCCATATCCTGTCGCGCGTGGGCGCGTTTCCCATCAAGCGCGATTCTGCCGATAGAACGGCTATCAAGCGCGCGACCCGCATGCTGAAAAACGACGAGATCGTGGGCATTCTTCCCGAGGGAACGCGCCGGGGCAAAAGCGATCGCACGCCCGAGATCCATTCGGGGGCGGCGTTCATCGCGAAGATGGGTCATGCGCCCATCCTGCCCATGACCGTGCGCAACGCCGAGCATATCAAGGAGAAGGGGAAGTTCTTCCGCTTCCCCAAGGTGACCATCGAGTACGGGGACCCCTTGCTGGTGAGCGATTTCGACTTTCTTCCGAAAGAAGACCGCTTGGACGGCTGCACCTGGTACGCGATGCGCGAGTGCTTCGCGCTGTCGCTGAACGTGCCGGCCGATCAGGTGGACATGCCGGCGCTGTTCCCGGAGGGCCGTGATTTCACGGCGGCGTTCGCCGAGCATCGCGTGGCGCGACACACGACCGAGGAGCTGGTGGCCGCCATCAGGGAGAAGAAGGCCGCCAAGGAACGCCGCGCTTCCAAGGAAGCACCTGCGGAAGGAGCATGCGCATGAGGGTGGTGAAGGCCAAGCACGCGGGCGCCTGCTACGGCGTGCAGCGGGCGCTCGACATGGCGCTCGAGGCGGCCGAGCGCACCGAGGGCGCCTCTACGCTCGGGCCGCTCATCCACAATCCGCAGGTGGTGGGCGAACTGGCCGAGCGCGGCATACGCGCGGTCGAGAGCGCTGACGCGGTGGATCACGGGTCGGTCATCATCCGCAGCCACGGCGTGACGCCGGGCGTGCGCCGCAGCGTGGAGGAGCGCGGGCTGCCCATCATCGACGCTACGTGCCCGCATGTGGCGCGCGCTCAAAAGGCGGCTGCGGAGCTTGCGCGGCAGTGCGGGCGCGTGGTGGTGGTGGGCGAGGCGGGGCATCCCGAGGTGGAAGGGCTGGTTGCCTGCGCGCGCGAGGCAGGCGGCCAGGTGGCCGTGGTCACCGAGCCCGCCGATCTGCCGGATGGTCTTCCGGCTCCCGTCGGCATCGTCGTGCAGACCACGCAGACGCGCGAGTCGCTTGACGCCGTGGTGGACGCGCTTGTTGCGCGCGGCATCGAGCCGCAGGTCAAGAACACTATCTGCTTCGCCACGCGTCAGCGGCAGGAAGCAGCCGCAGCGCTTGCGGACGAGGTGGACGCCATCGTGGTGATCGGCGGGCGCAACTCGTCGAACACGACGCGCCTGGCCGAGATCTGCGCGGCCGCGTGCCCGCGCACGCATCACGTGGAAGCGCCCGACGAGCTGGATCCCGCCTGGTTCGAGGGCTGCGAGAGCGTGGGCGTCACCGCGGGGGCGAGCACGCCCGAGGCCCAGATAGCCGCCGTCGTCGAGCGCCTGGAGGCTTGGTAGGCCAACGGCTGGATGGGGTTTTGGCGACGGGCCCGCGCATGGTCTTCTGCGAGGGTCTGCTTCTATATGCGGTATACTGAGTCGCAGGGTGGAATGCGGAGATTTATTCTATGCGACGGAGGCTTGTTATGGGCAATGCTTCGGGGGGCGTCGGACGTGGAGGATTTAGATGCACGGAGGTGCGGATCAACCCATTTTGCTCTGATGTATCCACAGGAACGCGGGAGATGCTTTGCTCGTCGGCGAGGCATGTTTCTATAACGAAGGGCTCAACCGTTTCTGCGGTTTCCTTTTCAAAGGAAGTGCTCGTGGTGAAGTCGGGGGTGCTTGCTGTTGCCCTATCGACTGAGAAAGGCGGTAGCCAGGGGCTCTTCGTTGCGGATTCCGGATGTCTGATAAACGCGATGAAGATCGCTGGAGCGACGAGACATTTCGATGAAGGGTTCAACGATAGTCACCTTGGGTATGCGCTAACCGATCTTCGAGGATGTGCGATCCCCTTGTCTCTCATGAGGCGGGCGTTTGAAGATGATCCGGCGTTTGCGCGTGTCGTTCTATCCGAGATTACGGATCGGTATCGAGGTGCGCTTCAGAATATGGCTTTGATGGCCGAATCGTCAGGGGTCGATCGTATTGTCTGGCTACTTGACGAGTTGGAACGCACGGGGGTTGGAATAAACGGCATAACCCATGATCTTATCGGGCGTCTTTTATGCATGAATCGAGTTAGCGTGACGCGCTTGATGAGCAAAGCGCTTGAAAGGTACGGAAGTGCAGCAAGGTGAGATCCAGGTATGGCTGAAAAGTGCGAGTCAAGGCTTGCGAGCCAGCAAGTTGTGCTTGCGAATGACCATGGAGCGCTCTACTGATCGTTCGAGCGAAACTGCATGGCGGCCATACGAAGAAAGGCCGGGCAAGGACACCGGCCTTTCTTCGTAATTACGTCGGAAAACCGAACGTTGCTTTCGACGCTAGACGAATCAGTTTAAAGCTGCATTTCACAGACGCCCATGATGGTCTCCAGCTTGGCTGCGTCTCCCTTGACGGTGATATCTCCGGCTTTGAGGCATTCGTCGAACGATTTCACACCGAGGACAATGTCGAGCATGACGGTGTAAGCGAGCACTATTTCAACACTGGGGTTTTCGATAGCACCCTGCTTGACTTGTCCAATGCAGTTGCGAACGATCATCGAAGTCGATGCGTTCTCGTCGGAGTAGGTGACTACCAGCGACTCATTCATTCCTTCGGCTTTTTCGGGAACGATGCTCACGCGCAGCATGTCGAGCACGAGCGTGCGAGGCGCGGCCATGAGCTTATCTTTAGTGATCACGGCTGGAACCATGCTCTTGTCGAGGTTTCCTTCCAGTTTCCAAGCTTCGGTGTGGTACCAGTGGCGCGTGTTGGAGGCCTGCGAAACCTGTCCCATCTTTCGGTACGCTTGAGCCTTGACGGTTTTTGCGGAGTTGTGTTCGGGGCTTGCGTTCAAGACGTGCGTGGCAAGCGTTGCTGCCCATGCGTACTGATTGTCGTCAAGTGCTTTTTGCGCTTCCGCAGTGAGCGCATCGGCGCCTCCTGCAAGTTGCACGAAGTATGCGGATTCGTATTCTTTGGATACCGGATGCAGTTCCAGAGGGTCGCCGCTAAACCAGCCGATGAGTCCGCTGTATACGCCGCGTACGTAGTGCTCGAACTCGCCGTAAAGCGGCTTGGTGATGTCGCCGCTTGCCATGAATTCGGGAATTCTAACGGCTGCAACAATTTGATCAGGCGTATATCCCTTGTTCAGGTAACGGATGGTTTGATCGTAGACGAACTGAATGGCATCGCGTTGCAAGGTGAGCTCTTCAGCGACTTTGTCAGAACCAAGGAGCGGCAGCGCGTGCACTGGCACCATGTTGTCGGCTTTGAGATCGCGCAGTACGTCTAATGCGGCAAGCATGGTCACGGGGTTGCGGTACTTCTCGCCCCGCAGCGTGTACATATTGTACATAACGCCCCATGCTTGGTTCGTGACGATGGTGTTTTCTTCTTCGATGAAAATGTTGATGTTGTCGGCGCTGTCGGAGGTCGTGGGATAGAAGTGGAAAGTAAGCCCGTCGATTTTCTCCACGACTTCCTTTTCGGCGGCCGGAATGAGTTTGTTGGGGGGAATGAAGCCCGGGGTGAAGGATTTGACGTAAGGATTGCTGTAGAAGGGTCCGATTCCGCAGCTCGTGCGTCCATCTTCCCCCTCGATGGGCAGGTAATCGCCGAACATCGTATGCGCTCGGTCGACATAGCTGGTTGCGGTCTCGGTGAACGGAGAAAGAAGCGCTTCCATGAATCTTTCTTGCGCGATGATGGGCACGTTGTCGGGGTTGTTTGCCGGCAGGTAGGCGGTGGTGCCTCCTGTGTAGTGGCAGTGCGTGTAGATGACGGCGACAACCGGCTTGTCGGTGACGGTGCGGAACATTTCGTAGTCGAGTTCAGCGGTCTCCCTGCACTCGCCCGTGTCTATGACGATGATTCCTGTGTCGCCGATTACCATGGTGGAGTTGGAGAGTGCGTTTCCGATGGCGCTGTACACGCGATCAGTGACCTTCACCATATGTGCGGGCGAATAATGGGCTTGTTGGTCGAGCAGGGCTTGGTTGGCGGCTTCGCCGTTTTCGCCGGTGCCGATCTTTATTTCCTGGCCGCAGAAGTTCGTCTTGCCTCCCATGTAGGATGGGTCAGGCGTTACTGCCGCGCGCTCTTCTTCAGTGAGTCCTGTTTTGATCGAGACGTTGGCTGCGCTGGCCCCCTGCGAAGAGCAACCGGTCATGATTCCAAGCGGAAGCGCTGCGGCGGCGGTGGCGGCGAGTGCTCCTCTGAGGAACGTACGACGTTCCAAGGTGATCTGATCTGGCATAAGTACCCCTCCTTTGCTTGTCCGCGCATTGGCGCGCGGCGTTGACGCGTGGAAGTATAGGCATCCGTGCAAGCAGGAATCGGTAACCCGAGTTACAAATACCTCCTCGCTGTAGCCCAGGTTACAGCGAGGAGGTATTTGTAACCTAGGCTACAGCGAGGGGAGTTCCCTGCATCCTATAGTGACGGCAGTGCTGTTCAGGACGAGTTGAAAAGGAAAGGGGGATCTTATGTCCGAGGAGAGTTTTGTCTATACCGCGTGCCCTGGGTGGGGTGACCATGAGTACTGCGCGTTGAAGACTATTGTCAAGGACGGGAAGATCATCCGTACGGAACCGGCCGAGTACACCGGCGCCGAAGTGGGAGAGGCCCATATATGCCAAAAGGGCGTCATGGCATGTCGACAGCCTTACAACAAGGATCGTCTGACAACGCCTCTTAAGCGTGCCGGCGAGCGCGGCGAAGGCAAATGGGAGGAAATCAGTTGGGACCAGGCGCTCGATGAGATTGCCGAAAAGCTAGCCGAACAGCGTGACAAGTACGGTCCGCAGTCGCTCGCCCTGTGGTATCTAACTGCAAGCTATCCGCCCTCGATGGGTCTTGCCGGTGTGCTGCACACGCGCTTTGGCGGTCTGTACGGCGCAACGTTCCCCATGGAGGCATACGGCCTCGACAACGGCCCTCTGTTTGCGGCGTACTATGACTTGGGTAACACGTATCGTTACTACAATACCGATCCTCGCAACATCGATCACTCCGATTACGTTATCGTATGGGGCGCGAACCCTGTTGAAAACCAGCACCGTTTCGCAAAGCATGTCGTTGAGGCTAAGAGCAACGGTGCCAAGATCGTCGACATCGGTCTGCTCTTCGACGGCACTGCTGGTTATGCGGACGAATTCGTTCCGGTAAAACCCGGCTCTGATGCTGCTCTTTCGCTGGCTATGGCAAACCACATTGTGAAGAACGATCTTTATAAAGTGGACTTCCTGCTTGATCATACGGTGGCACCGTTCCTGGTTCGTAGCGATACGGGCGAATTCATGCGCGACGGCGACGGCAACTGCATGGTAATCGACAAGACGCATGGCGTTATCGCCGTGGAGCCTGGCGTGAAGGAGATTGCGGGCGCTACGGAGCTCGAGCTCAAGGCGGAGCTCGACGTGTTCGGCGTTCCTTGCAAAACCGTGTTCTGCGTTCTCGAAGACCATCTTGCCAAGTACACGCCTGAGTACCAGGAGTCCATCACGGGCGTGCCTGCAGCTGACGCTGTGCGCATTGCCGAGGAATATGCAGCTGCTCCCGACGCTTACATCTTGGGCGCTTTGGGTATTCGCTACCAAAACCAGGGTGATATTTATCGCTCGTTCTATCTGCTCGGTTCGCTGACCGGTAATCTGGGTCGCCCCGGTGCCGGTGTCACTTCCGAGCTCCTAGGCGGTGCATGGCCCGTGCTCTTTAACGACGCCCCCATTGTCGCCCCTAACGGTATCGAGGGCTTCAAGGGCGTGCCTGCTCGTCAAGCCGACTTCTTCGAAGCTATCGAGAATTCCGAAAGCGTGGAAGAATGTCCCTACAAGGCGCTTATGGTCATCTCGGGCAATCCGGTGCATAACTGCCCGAACCGTTCCCGTTGGATTGAGCGCGTGTTCCCGAAGCTCGAGCTTATCGTTGACTTCGACATTTGGATTACCGACACGGGCGAGTATGCCGACTACATCCTGCCGGACTGCATGCCGTTCGAGCGCTATGACATCATCAATATGGCCGCTTACAACCATATCGTGTTGCAGGAGCCTGCAATCGAGCCGCCGGCGGAGGTTCATGATCCTACCGATCTGTTTACGGGTCTTGCCCAGCGCTTGGGACTGGGCGAGTACTTTGATAAGACTGCTGAAGAGTGGTGCGGCGTGCGCATCGACTCTGACTATCCGTTCATCGCGGGTATCGAGGGCGGTGTGAGCATGGAGCGGCTCAAGAAGGAGAAGATGGTTCGCTTGGCAACGCCGCCGTTCCATTGGGACCCGTTCTTGGGTTTGGATTTCAGCACGCCTTCCGGTCGCCTCGAATTTTATTGCGAGCGCCTGCTTCCTACGGGTCATCAGATTGCCATGTATACCGAGCCTATGGAGGTTCCCACCGAGGCGAGCAAGGCCGAAGGTAAGAACGAAGAGTATCCTTACCAGTTCTTCAGCGGCCGACAGCGCTTCTTCATGCAGTCGTTGTACACCGACGATCCCGTCATGGTGAAGCTTTCCGGCGGCAAGCCGAGCGCTCGCATCAACCCGGTTGATGCCGCGCGCGAGGGTATCAAGGATGGCGATAAGGTGGAAGTCTACAACCAGCGCGGTCACGTAATTGCTCCGTGCCGTCTTGATGAAGTGATTCCTCCGGGAACCATTCAGGTGTGGTTCGGTTGGCGCAAGCGCCAATTCGAGGAGGGCACCTATTCCGAGTTGCTGGTGCCGCTGGGTAGTCGCGAGACGCTCGACGATCTGTCTGAGCACTGGTGGAACGAGATGCTGGGCAAAAATCAGGTTAAGTGCGGCTTCTTTACTGGCTCCGAAGGCTGCATCGCCGGTGCTTGGGATACCATTTGGGACTGCGCTTGCAACATTCGCAAGATCGCTGACGCAGCCGATCTCGACGAAGACGGAAAGGAAGTGAAGTAGCCATGGCTCAAGACACTCGGATCCTGGTGAATTTGCAGCGCTGCACCGGCTGCTGGACCTGCTCGCTTGCCTGCAAAGTGGTCAACGAGCTTCCCGACGACGAGTACTGGGCAACCGTGCGTACGCTTGGCTCGGGCGAGGGCATCGATCGTCCGGCCGGCACGTGGCCGAACCTGAGCATGTCGTGGATGCCCGTGTGGTCCAAGAAGTGCATCAAGTGCGCGCCACGCTTGGCCGAGGGGCAGGAGCCCTTCTGCGTGAAGTGCTGCCCCAACAGCGCGCTGACCACCGGCGAAGCCGTCGATGCTGAGGTCGAGGCCCTGCGCGAGAAGGGATTCCGCATCTTCTCGCTGCCTGCATGGGAAAGCACTCGCGAAGGCATCGTTTACGCTTCTAAGGAATAACGATCCCCGACCCTTTTCCGGCTGGCCCTCGGACGTGCTGCAACGTTTGAGGGCCAGCGTTCCGATCTGAATTCGAAAGGAATGACCATGTGCTTCCGTCCCTCATCTGCTGTAATCGGCGGAGATATCGAGTGTCCTAAGTGTGGCACCAAGAACCCCGCTAGCGCTGATGTCTGCTCCGGTTGCGGTGCCACTGCTGCCGATTTTGCATCTGCGGCCCCGAAGGCCCCTGCGGCCCCCAAGCCTCCTGCAGCCCCGAAGCCCCCTGCGGCTCCGAAGCCTCCGGTGGCGTAAAGCGCAAAGATACTATGAACGGAAACGTAAGGGAAGCGCCGGATTATTGATTGATGGGGTGTGGGATGGCTATGGGATCGTTGATCACTTATCTTGAGACCGAACAGCGTTTGTTCTCGGAGTTCCCCTTCAATGAGGTTGACAGTCTCGTGCTGTCGACGCTGTGCTACTTCAGGTTCGAGAAGGCTGGTGTTGTGGTGCCCTGTGGCTCTGAACGCGTGTTGCTCCACGATGCGGTGGCCTTGAGCGATTGGTGCGACTTGTTTGCGGGATGTTGGCTTGAGGATCAAGGAGGGAGTTCTGATTTCGCGCATGCGATCATGGCGTCTCGAAGGTATCGATATGTGGAGATCGGCTTCTTCGTGGACGAATTCTCGTCGGCTGTTGAAAAGCAGTTTAGTGCGATCACCTTCTTTCTGGATTCTGGAGCATGCTACCTTGCCTTTCGCGGAACCGACGGAACGATAGTCGGATGGAAAGAGGATTTCAACATGAGTTTTCTTCCGGTGATTCCTTCCCAGCGTTCTGCGGCCTCGTATGTTTCGGGAGTTGCGTCCGGTACAACAGGCCCCCTGTTTCTCGGCGGCCACTCGAAGGGCGGGCACTTGGCTGAGTTTGCCGCGCTCGATGCCGACCAGCCAGTGTACGAACGCATCTTCTCCGTATACAACCATGATGGCCCTTCATTCGCCGAAGACCCTTCTCCTCGCATGCGAACCGATGAATACGCCTGCAAATTGCATAAAACCGTTCCGGTTGATTCTCTGTTTGGAATGGTATACGAGGATCGAGAGTCGTTTTGCGTCGTGGATGCAGAATCGTTTTCTGTGTTTCAGCACAATCCCTTTAGTTGGATCGTGGAAGAGGGGAGGTTCAAGCATCTCGAAGATCTCAGCACGGGCGCGATGTTGATTGATGATGTGTTCTCGAATTGGATTCGAACAAAGGACAAGGAGGAGTGCGAGCGGTTTGTGGAGGCGGCGTTCGTCATGCTTTGCGCGACCGAGGCTAGTACCTGGGCTGAGTTCCAATCGCAGCTTGTCGCGAATATCGCCACTATGGTGGGGGAGAGCGGCCGTCTCGATTCCGACACGAAGCGTTTCTTGCTGGGGACGCTTGCTTCCCTTGGGGATGCTGCGGGGCGAGAGTTGGCTGGCAGGTTGCAGTTTGCTCGAGAATTTTTGACGACGTCGCATCCGAAGAAGTCATGAATTGCTCGAAGCCGGGGTTCATGGGCAAGGAGTGCGGCTGCTGTTGAAAGTCGGAACGAGAACCATTGAATATATGTTGCGTAGTAGCTCGGATACGGTGGGGCTCCTTCCAGGACGTCGAGCGACGCCGCCGTCGAGAACGGCGCTCTGATCCCGATCCCTCTCGTTGCGATAACTCCCCGAGACTGGTGCCTGTTGCAAGTTCCTGGTCGTCTGCTTGGGGTCTGTTTAGCGGTCTCGCCCTCTCCTGTTGATTGCGATACGGATACCTAACGGGTAGAATGCTCAAGACGATAAGGGACGATATGTCGACCCTGGATTTTTCGAGATCCAAACAAAGGCCCATTCTGACAGAGAAGGCGGCAGGTGAGCACGTACCCATCGAAGGACATCGCGCGCGAGGCGGAAAGCTCCGCTTCGTCCGCTGCGCGCGGGTTCAGCGCTGCGGCGTCGCACGGGTGTCGCCGGAAGGGCGATCCTCCGCGCGCCCTGGTGGCGGCCGTCGCGCCCGAAAGCCCGGCCGACGACGCGGGGTTCGAGCCGGGCTGCTACGTGACCTCTGTGAACGGCGCTCCTGTGCGCGACGTGATCGACTGGCGCTGGCTCACGTCCGACGACGTCATCGAGCTGGGCTACGTCGACCTCGACGGCGAGGCGGGCGAGGTGGAACTCGAACGCGAACCGGGGGAGGACTGGGGCTTCGAGTTCGACGGCGTGGTGTTCGACGGCGTCAAGCAATGCCGCAACGCCTGCACGTTCTGCTTCATGCGCCAGCTTCCCGACGACATGCGCTCGTCGCTCACGCTGCGCGACGACGACTTCCGCCTGAGCTTCCTGGCGGGCACGTTCGTCACCTTCACGAACCTTTCGCCCGAAGACGAGGCGCGCATCGTGGAGCAGCATATCTCGCCGCTGCGCCTGTCCTTGCACGTGGCCGATCCGCAGGTGCGCCGCCGCATGATCGGCAAGCATGCGCAGCATGGCATCGACGTGCTCGAGCGTCTGCTCGCGGCCGGTATCGAGTTCCATGCGCAGATCGTGCTCGTGCCCGATCAGAACGACGGGGCCGTGCTGAAGGACACGCTTTCCTGGGCGTACGAGCGCCCGGGCATCCTGGACGTCTGCATCGTGCCGCTCGGGTTCACCAAGCATCAGACGTGCTTCGACCGCAGCTTCAACGACCCGGTGTCGTCGCGCGCGGTCATGGACCTGGTCGTGCCGTTCCAGGCGCGCGCGCTCGCCGAACGCGGAACCATGTGGGCGTTCGCCGCCGACGAGTTCTACCACAATGCGTACGGCTCCGAGCTGCTGCAGAACCTTCCTCCGTCGCAGCACTATGGCGATTTCGGCATGTTCGAGGACGGCGTGGGCATCATCCGGTCGTTCGTGGACGACTGGGAGCAGGCCGAGCGCGACGGGACGGTGGCTCGTGCTGCGGACGCGCTCGGGCGGGCCGGCCTGCGCGTGCGCTACGTCGCCGGTTTCGCAACCCGCCAGTTCCTCGGGCCGCTGGCTGCGCGCAGCGCCGTCGCGCCCTGGTTCGAGCCCCTGTTCGTGAAGAACGACTTCTTCGGGGGCAACGTGGACGTCACGGGCCTGCTGTGCGGGTGCGACATCGCTTCTGCGATCCAGGCGTGCGACGACGGCGATCTGTTCGTGGTTCCGAGCGTCGTGTTCAACGACGACGGGGTGACCCTCGATGACATGACTTTGGAGGATATGGGAAAGCGCGCGGGCGCGCCGCTTGCCGTGGTATCCTGTAACGCGTCGGGTTTTCTTTCCGAGATCATCGACCTTGTCGGGCAGAACGCGCCGACTTCAAGCTAACGAATCAATCTGAAAGGTTGCACCATGCCTTTGCCAATCGTGGCGGTGGTGGGACGGCCGAACGTCGGCAAGTCCACCTTCGTCAACCGCATAGCCCAGGCCAACGAGGCCATCGTACATGAAATGCGCGGCGTCACGCGCGACCGATCCTATCACGAAGCCGACTGGAACGGGTGCGACTTCAAGCTGATCGACACCGGCGGCATCGAGATGGGCGACGACGACGCCTTCCAGGGGTCCATTCGCTCCCAGGCCTTCGCCGGCGCGAACGAAGCCGACGTCATCGTGTTCTTGGTCGACGGCAAGACCGGCATCAACGCCGACGACGAAGAGGTGGCTCGCGTTCTGCGCAGAACCTCCAAGCCGGTGTTTCTGGCCGTGAACAAGATGGACACGCCCGGCAGCGAAGACGAGCTGTGGGAGTTCTACCAGCTGGGAGTGGGAGACCCGTGGCCCGTTTCGGCCACGCACGGCCACGGTACCGGCGATTTGCTGGACGCCATCGTGGAAGAGCTGCGCAAGGTCGAGGTGCCGGACGTCGAGGATGATCCGGGCATCAACGTGGCCATCATCGGGCGCCCCAACGCGGGCAAGAGCTCGCTGACGAACCGGATGACCAAGGGGGACCGATCCATCGTCTCCGACGTGGCGGGAACCACGCGCGACGCCATCGACACGCTGGTCGAGCACGAGGGCAAGCACTACACCATCGTGGACACGGCGGGCTTGCGCCGCAAGAGCCAGATCGACGAGGACGTGGAGTACTACGGGTTCGTGCGCGCCATGCGCGCTATCGATCGCGCCCAGGTGGCGCTTCTGGTCATCGACTCCACGCTGGGCTTGACTGACCAGGACCAGCGCGTCGCCGGATTCGCGGCGGATCGCGGTTGCGCCATGATCATCGTCCTGAACAAGTGGGACCTCGTCGAGGGCCCCGAGGCCAAGGCCGAGATCCGCGAGCGCATAGCCGACCGCCTGGGATTCGTGGGCTACGCTCCCGTCATCGCCATTTCCGCGCTTACGGGCAAGAAGGTCGACCGCATCTGGGACGCCATCGATTCCGCGTTCGAGAACTACAGCCAGACCATCCCCACGAACAAGCTCAACACCTGGCTTACGGGCATTCGCGAAACGGGCCATACGGTGAGCAACGGCAAGGCGGTGCTGCGCATGAAGTACGTGACGCAGACGTCTACCTGCCCGCCGCGCTTCACGTTCTTCGCGAACCGTCCGGATCTCGTGAACGACAACTACGAGCGGTTCCTCGAGAACCGCTTGCGCGAAAGCTTCGACCTGACGGGCACGCCGGTCGGTTTCAAATTCAAGAAGAAGGATTAAGCATACGATGCAGGATTTGCTGGTTGCAGGAGCGCTGTTCGTTGCGGCGTTTCTTCTGGGTTCCATTCCCTTCGGGCTGATCATCTCGAAGGTGTTCTACCATACCGACATCCGCGAGCACGGCAGCGGCAACATCGGGACCACGAACGCCATCCGCACGATGGGCAAGGTGGGCGGCTATTCGGTGTTCGTGCTGGATTTCGGCAAGGGCCTTTTGTCGGGTGTGCTGGCCTGGGCGTTCTCGTGGTACCTGCTGCCGGGCGGCGGCTTGGAGCCTGGTTCGCTCGTGTCGTACGACACCATGCTGACCGTGGCGTTCCTGGGTTGCGTGTGGGGGCATATCTTCAGCCCCTGGCTCAAGTTCAAGGGCGGCAAGGGCATCGCGGTGGCCGTGGGCTGCCTGTTCGTCGTGTTCGGCTGGGTGGGCGCATGGCTCGAGCTTGCCATCTTCATCGTGCTGGTGGTTGCCACGAAGTACGTGTCGGTCGGCTCGATCGCGGCGGCGGTGGCCTGCCCGTTCTTCTCCCTGTACTACTTCTGGGGCGATTGGGCCGCGGTCGCTTTGTGCACGATAGCCGGATTGACCGTGGTGTGGGCGCATCGCGAGAACATCGTGCGTCTGCGCGCGGGGACGGAAAGCCGCATCGGCGACAAGAAGAAGGCGTAAGGCTCCGCTGTTCCGTCGAGCAGCGGAACATGCCGACGCCTCTTGCTGGCTTTACGAACGACAGGAAAGCTCGAAGGGAGTCCTACGTGAAAATCGCGGTTATCGGGGCGGGGTCGTGGGGGACGGCGCTGGCGCAGGTTCTTGCCGAAAACGGCCACAACGTGGGCTTGTGGGCAAGAAAGCCCGAAGTGGTGCAGGCGATCAACGCCGAGCACCGCAATCCTCGCTACTTGAGCGACGTGGAGTTGTCCGAGAACATCGTGGCCACTGTGTCGTACCAAGACGCGCTTCTGCGCGCGAAAGCCGCGGTCATCGTAACGCCGTCGAACCTCATGCGCGGCGTGGCGCGTGCGCTCGCCGACGTGGTCGATGCCGACTTCCCCGTTATCATCTGCTCGAAAGGCGTGGAGGAGGGAAGCGGCCTGCTTCCCGTCGAGGTGTTCGAAGCCGAGATGGGAAACGCCGGTCGCCTGGCCGTTCTTTCGGGTCCGAACCATGCCGAAGAGGTTATCAAGGGCATTCCCTCCGGCACGGTCATCGCCAGCTCCGACGAGCATACCGCCTCGTTTTTCCAGGAGCTGTTCGCGGCGGAGAGTTTCCGCACGTACGTGAGCGACGACGTGTGCGGCGTGGAGCTGTGCGCTGCGTTCAAGAACGTCATCGCCATCGCGGTGGGCGTGTCCTACGGGCTGGGTTACGGCGACAACACCGCCGCCATGCTCATGACGCGCGGCCTGGCGGAGATGAGCCGCTTGACCGTGCGCTGCGGCGGGCAGGCCATCACGTGCATGGGGCTGGCGGGCACGGGCGACCTGATCGCCACGTGCACGTCCGAGCATTCGCGCAACCGCCGTTTCGGTAAGCTGCTGGCCGAAGGGTCCACGCTCGACGACTTCACCGCGCAGACGCACATGGTGGCCGAGGGCGCTCTGGCGTGCAAGACCCTCAAGACGCTCGGCGACGCGTACCGGGTGGAGCTGCCCATCACCGACGTGGTGCGCAGCATCGTGTGGGAAGGGGCCGACCCCCACGACGTGGCCCATACGCTTACGAACCGGCCTTTGACCACGGAATTCTACGGGTTGTAGCGCGCTGTAGTTTCGGTCGCATGATCAAAACTACAGTTGATTAACGAAGCGATGACCAAGGGTTCACCGAACGTCCAAGTTCGTTGCGCCCTTCTGGCATCGAGGGTAGTCTTTGCTGTGCGCCTTCGCGCAAGGCTTTGACAACCGATTCGAGACCCGCCGCTTCGTCACTCGCGTGAACCTCATCTCTCTCAACTTCGCGACGGGTCGCAGGACATGCGCACCTTCCCCTTCTCCTTGGTGCGCATTGCGCAGCCCCTCTTCGATTCCCCCGGTTGAAGAGGGGCTTTTTCATGCGCGCCGGGCTTTGGGAGGGCTTTCGGTATAATGGTCGAACGCTACATGCGAATCGAGCAGGGAAGGACGTGGCTGGTATGAGTGCATCGAGGCAGGGGCGGGGACGGCTTGCCGTCGCGTTGACGCTTGCGGCGGCGCTGCTTGCGTGCGTGCTGCTTACGGCATGTTCGCAGCCCGACGCGCAGGTTGAGAAGGGCCTGCCGTCATGGGCGACCGAGGAGGGCGTGACCGTCTGGGTCCATGAAGTGGTCGACGAGTTCAATGCGCGCGACTACGAGGCGCTTGCCGCGCGCTATCAGGACGCGGGCGTGACGGCCGAGCAGCTCTCCCAGAACCTGAGCGCCGCGCAAGACGAGTACGGCGCGTTCGTCGAGTACGGCGACAAGACGTTTCTGCATGGCGAGAGCAAGGGTCGCTCGTACGCAACCGTTATCGAGCAGGCGTCCTACGAGAACGGCTCCGCCGAGTTCCGCATCAGCTTCTTCGAGGACGGATCGCTGGCCGGTTTCTACTTCCTGAAAGCTAAAGAGTAGGGGGCGCAGGTTTCGGCTCTGCATCAAGGAGCCGAAGCTTCTCCAGGTAAGGACGCGTGTCCACAAGCTTCGCAAGGGCGACGATGCCGGTCCATCGCCGGGCTCCGGGCGCGATGAGTCCTGGCTTGTAAGCCAACATGGTCACGGTCATGTCGGCGGCGAAGCAGGGGGCGGCCGCGGCTCCCGTTTGGGCCGATAGGCCGCTTGGGGCGTCGATCGACACGGCGAAGGGCGCTCCTTTGGCCTTCGCGGGAAGGCTGTAGGGCAGCCGGGCGTGGTCGCCCTGCTCGTAGACGCGCTTACGATGCCGTCCGCGACCCCGTTCGCGCGGTCCCTCGAAGCGCTTGCGGTTGGCCGCCTTGATCCACGTCGCGTACGGCTCGCGCACTTCGGCTCCCGCGAACCCGGTTCCCAGAAGCGCGTCCACGACGACGTCCGCCCGCTCGATCGCATCGGTCAGGATGTCGGCATCGGGCGCGATGAGCACGTTAAGGGGAAGGCCCTGCTTGGCAGCCTGCGAGAACACGCTCATGGCAACCGTTCGCGTAGGTTCGGCATGCAGACGCTCTGCCAGGTCGGGCGCTATCAGCGTCACGGGGTACCCGGCTTCCGCAAGCGCTTGCGCCGCAACCCATCCGTCGCCGCCGTTGTTGCCCGATCCCGCCAAGACCGCAACGGGAACCGGATCGGGCGCCCAATCGCGCACCGCTTCCGCCACGGCGATCCCCGCTTGCTCCATGAGCGCGGAAAGGGGCGTGCCGTCTTCGGCTATCATCTGCTCGAGCCGCGCCACGTCGGCCACGTTCAGCGCGCGCCGCCGCTCGCGCTCGATCTCAACGCCCTGCTCGGTCATGACGCGCGTGTTGCTCATCAATCCGTTGAGCATGACGAAGGGGGTGCCTGCGCGCACGGCGTGCCTTGCCCTCATGACAAGCGAGATCGCCCATGCCAGCATGAGCGCGGCCCAGGCGCCCGTGAAGTACCCGCGCTGTGCGGCAACGAATCTGCCGACAGCTCCAGCCTCTCCGCCTTGCGACGCGCCCGCACCGATGACCAGCAGCAACGCGAACAGCGGGAGCGCTGCGAACAGGAACAGCAGGCCGTAGCGCGCTGCGTACTGGTACCAGCGGGCAGGGGAGGCGTCGGGCCGCACAACGCGCAGCCGCAGGAGCTTTTGGGCTGGCGTCTGGCCGTGGGCGAGCACGGGAATCGCGCCGAACACCACCAGGCAGGCGCACGTCAGGATGGCCGCCGCAACGCCGTCGTCTGCGCCGGGCGCGGCGACGGCGGCAAGGACGCCCGTGCTGCGCAGCGCGAACATGCAAGCCGAGGTCGATGCGAGTGCCAGCGCGAAGTCCATCGCGAACGAAAGCGCGCGCCGCAGGGCTCCGGCGTGCAACCCGGCTTGGCGCGCCTCCTCGTTGACAAGGCGGATATCGGGCAACGCGCGCATGAGCGGGCCGACCAGCCAAAACCCCGTCATAGCGCCCAGCGTGTTCGTGATCAGGTCGTCCACGTCGAACAGCCGGTACGGGTGCTCGTACAAACCCCAAAGGCCCGTGAGCTGCGAAAGCTCGAACGACAGCGTCACGGCGAAGCCGATGAGCAGGGTCTGCCACCACGTGCGGCGGAAATAGTAGCGCAGGTACATGCCAAGGGGCACCAGCAGCAACACGTTGAACAGCGCCTCGTAGATGTAAGGGCTGCGTATCGCGGCGATCCACGAGGCCGGGTCGGCGGGCGAGAACGCGGTATGCGCCAAGAACTGCCGCAGGAAGTTGAAGGGAGCCAGTTGGGGCGCGGCGGCGTAGGGGACCACGGCGGAGCGGTCGGCCGGCAGCGGGAGCAGTACAAGAACGTACGCGCACATCAAGTAGAAAACGAACGAGTACACGACAAGGGTCCTCAGCCAGGGAATCGAGCCGAATCGTCGGTACTGGTAGATAAGGTAAGGCAGCGTGATCAGGAAGGCGGCCAGCGGGAATGCGGTGGCCGCGAAGATGATGTTCGAAGCGTACGTGCTCACGTCAGGCGTTTCCGTTCCATGTCGAGCAGCGCCCTCTTGAGACGCGCGGATGCATCGGCGCCGACCGGGCGGCCGTCGCTTCCCACCACGCGGTGGTCGGGAACCAAGATGGCAAGCGGGTTCTTCTTGACCGCCGTCCCGACCGATCGGTAGGAGCCCGGCTTCCCCATGAGCGCGGCCACTTCGGCCGTCGTGCGCGATGCTCCGTAGGGGATGCGGGCAAGCTCGGACCATACGGCGCGCTGAAACGCGCTTCCCTCGGCGTCGATCGGGATGTCGAAGAAGGTGCGCTTTCCGGCGAAGTACTCCAAAAGCTCGTTGGCCGTGCGGGTGGCAAGCTGGCTGGGATGACGAACGCCGGGCAGGGCCACGTCGCCGAACGCCACGTGCGTGACGCCGCGGTCGCTCGTGCGTATGGTGATGGGTCCGTGCGGGGTGCGGTACGCGAAGTACATCCCGGTGCTTGAAGCCATCTTGCCTTCTTCCGGTCGGTTTCGCCTCATTATAATGCAGTCCCGCTCGGACGATCCTCGATGTTACGGTTCGGCAACCAAGGAATCGCGCAAGAGGTCGACGCAGCTTGCGGCTGCGTGTTGTTTTTCGCCTGCCGCGCGTCGGTTGCAAGCGTGCGCGCGTCGGTTGCGCTAGAATGACGGCAGCAAGCGACGAGGAAGGAACGCAGCCATGTTCGAACCGGTGAAGATCGCACCGTCCATCCTATCAGCCGATTTCATGAACTTGGGGCGCGATGTGGCGCTCTTGGAGAAAGCCGGTGCGGGATACGTGCACGTAGACGTCATGGACGGGCATTTCGTCCCGAACCTGACCATGGGAGTGCCCGTGCTCAAGCAGCTCAAGCGCGCGACCGAGCTGCCGTTGGACGTTCACCTCATGATCTCGAACCCGCTCGAGCAGCTGCCGTGGTTCCTCGACGCGGGCGCGGACATCGTGACCGTCCACGCCGAAGCGCTAGGGGCCGACGAGCTGTCGCGCGCCGTGGCAGCCATCCATGCGGGCGGCGCGAAGGCCGCGGTCAGCTTGAAGCCGAACACGCCCACCGGCGCGCTGGCGCCGGTTCTCGCCGATCTGGACATGGTCCTCATCATGAGCGTGGAGCCGGGCTTTTCAGGCCAAAGCTACATCGAAGGCAGCGAGAAGAAGGTCGAGCGCGTGGTGGAGATGGCGCGCGCGCTGGGCGTTTCCCCGCTTGTGCAGGTGGACGGCGGGATAGGCTTGAAAACGGCTCCGCTGGTGGCGGCGGCCGGCGCCGACGTCCTGGTGTGCGGCAACGCCGTGTGCGGGGCCGAGGACCCCGCGCAGGCCATCGCCGATATCACCGCCGTCGCCGAAGAGGCGCGCGCGGCCGCCCTTGCCGCGAAGGGGGCGTAGGTTCATGCGCTCGGTGCCCGAAGACTACGTGTACCTGGACTACGCGGCTACGGCGCCCCTGTGCGAAGAGGCTGCGGCGGCCATGGCACCCTACCAGGTTCCCGGACGCGCCAACCTTGCCGTGGGAGGCAACGCCAACTCGCTCCACGCCCCCGGACGCGCGGCGTTCAAAGCGCTCGAGGACGCGCGCAGGTCGCTCGCTGCCGATTTGGGCGCGCGCCGGCCTGACGAGATCGTGATCACCTCGGGCGCCACGGAAGCGGACAACGCCGCTCTCGTGGGGTTGGCGCATGCGGCCGCCGACGCGCGCAGGCGCGCGGGCAAGGGGTCGGCTGCGCTTCACGTGATCGTCACGGCAGTGGAGCACGACGCCGTGCTGGCTCCGGCGAAGCGCCTGGAGGCGGAGGGCTTTCGCGTTACCAAGCTCGCGCCGAACCGCCAAGGGTTCATCGAGGTCGAGGCGCTTGAGCGCGCGCTCGACCAGGACACGGTGCTCGTTTCCGTGCAGGCGGCGAACAGCGAGGTGGGCAGCATCCAGCCGATAGCCGACCTTGCGCGCATCGCGCATGCAGCAGGCGCGCTCTTCCATACCGACGCCGTGCAGGCGCTGGGCAAGACGTTCGTGAACCTGGAGGCGTGGGGCGTCGACGCCGCTTCGTTTTCCGCGCACAAGGTGGGCGGCCCTAAGGGGATCGGCGCTTTGTACCTGAAAACCCGCACGCCGTTCGAACCCTACCAGACGGGCGGCGGACAGGAAAGCGGTCGGCGCAGCGGCACGCAGAACGTCGCCGCTGCGGCAGGGTTCGCCGCGGCCGTGCGCGCGGTGCAGCCCGAATGGCAGACCGAGGCGGCGCGCTTGCGGGCGCTGCGCGACAAGCTGTACGCTTGCCTTGGGACTCTGGAGGGCGTGTGCGCTACGGTTCAGGTCGAGCCGAGCGACGACGCGTTTCTGCCCAACATCGTGCACGTGCTGGTAGACGGACTTGAGAGCGAAACCCTCATCCTGCGCTTGGACATACAGGGCTTCGGCGTGTCGGGCGGCTCGGCGTGCTCGTCGCATTCCCTCGAGCCGAGCCACGTGCTGCGCTCTTTGGGAATCGACGCCGATCGCGCTCATGGCGCGCTGCGCGTGTCGATGGGCCGCTACACCACCGAAGCGGACGTCGACGCGTTCGTCGAAGCGATGCGCAAAAGCCTGGATTGGAACTGATACGACCCTCCGGGTTTTCGAACCCGATCGCGTTAAGGAGCTTGTGAACAGCATGGAACTCGTTACCACGCATACGCATACGTGCTTTACGAACCACGGGGAGGGCACGGTGGAGGAGCTGGTGTCCGCGGCTGCGGCGGCAGGCATTTCCACCATCGCCGTGACGGAGCACTTTCCGCTGACCGATGCGTTCGATCCGCAGAGCTACCTGGCCATGCCCGCCGATCGGGTGGGCGAGTACCTGGCCGCCATCGAGGCCGCCCGCGCAGCCCATCCGGAGATGGAGATCATCGCGGGCTGCGAGCTGGACTGGTTGGGCGACGACGAGGACCGCGTGCTTTCCGAAGACGATTTCGCGCCGTTCGACCTGGTGCTGGGGTCGGTGCACTTCGTGGATCGCTGGCCGTTCGACGACCCCGCCCAGCGCGGTCGCTGGGACGAGGTGGGCGCGGACGCCATTTGGCGGCGCTACTTCGAGGTGTGGTGCGAGGCCGTGTCGTCGACCATGCCGTTCCACGTGATGTCCCATCCCGATCTGGCCAAGAAGTTCGGGTTCTATCCCAGCTTCGACCCGCAGCCGCTTTACGAGCAGGCTGCGCAGGCGTGCGCGGCAGCGGGCCGCATGATCGAGGTGAACACGTCGGGTTCGTACTACGCCTGCAAAGAGATGTTCCCCGCGCCTGCGTTGCTCGAGGCGTTCTGCCGCGCGGGCGTTCCGTGCACTGTGGGCACCGACGCGCACAAGCCCCAAAACGTTGCGCGCGATATCGAGCAGGCGTACCGCCTCATGGCCCGAGCCGGTTACAGAACGGTTACGGTGCCGACAGCCGACGGGGACCGTCGCGAAATACCCATCGAGTAATCTGGATGCAGTCGTTTCTTGCAATTCGAGCAAAGGAGCAGCGTCATGGTTGCAGCTAAGAAGAACCAAAAGGACGGTAAGAAGCAGAAGGGCCTCGCCTGCCGTGCGTCCGGCCCGCTTTCTAAGCCGGTGGCAACCCTTACGATCGGCGCGCTCGAGCGCGCCCTTCTTGCCGAGTTCCCGCCCGCGGACGCCGAGTCGTGGGACCGCACCGGCATGACGGTGGGGGATCCCGCGCGCGTGGTGACCGGGGTGGCCGTTGCCCTCGATCCCACGGTGGCGGCCATCGACGCTGCGGCCGACGCCGGAGCGAACGTGCTGGTGACGCACCATCCGGCGTTTCTTGCTCCGCCGGACTCCTTCAAGCCGGCATCGTCGGTGGCGGCGTGCTCGGGCGCGGGCGTGTGGCGCGCGGTGGAGCGCGGCGTGGCGATCATGTCCTACCATACGGCCCTCGACGTGAGCCCGCGTGCCCGCTGCGTGCTTCCGGGCATGTTGAGCCTGGTGTTCCATCGCGTCTTGCTGCCTATCCCCGGAGCTCAGGGCAAGGGATACGGGCAGGTGTGCGGGCTTGGCGAAGGCGATGCGCTCACCCTGGGCCAGCTGGCCGCGCGCTGTACTTCGGTGTTCGCGCGCGCTCCTCGCGTATGGGGCGATTTCTCGCGCGACTTGGATCGCGTGGTCACCTGCACCGGCGCAACCGGCGACGTGGGCCGCGCTGCCTTGCGCGCCCAGGCCGACTGCTTGGTGTGCGGCGAGATCAAGTACCACGAAGCGCTCGACCTTTCCCAGGCGGGCTTGGGCGTGATCGAGCTGGGGCACGACACCAGCGAGCTTCCGCTTGTGCCGGTGCTTGCGGCGGCCGTCAAAAGCGCGGGCATTCCCGATGAGCTTGTGATGATGGTCGATCAACGGGATAACTGGACGTACCCCGAAACGGTACGGGTATAATGGTCGCAACGTCGCGTGCGCGGCGCTGAGACGCAGACAAAGGAAACGCATGCATGTAGATACCGATGATCTTGCAACGCTGCTCCAAATGCAGCATATCGATTTGGAGGCCATGCGCGCGCGAAAGCAGCTTGAAGAGCTTCCCCAGCGTCGCATCATCCTTGACGCGCGAACCAAGCGCAAGGCGGTCGACCAGAAGCGCGCGCAGCTCGATGCGCTCCATGCCGAAGCCGACGCGAAACTCGCGCGCATCACCGACGAGGACGCGTCCTTGGCCGAGAAGCAGCGCAAGGTCCAAGGCGAGATCGACGGTGCGCGCGGAGACTACCGTGCCGTCGAGGCTCGGACGAAGGAGCTCAACGGCTTCGCGAAGCGCCGCAACTTCCTGGAAGGCGAACTGACCTCCGTAGGCGAAGAGCTGGCGAAGATAGAGGCCGTGCAAGCCCAGGTGGAGAAGGCGCTTGCCGACATCGATTCCCAGGAAGCAGCGGCTACCCAGGTGTTCGTGAAGGAAGGCGGCGCGCTCAAGGACGGCCTTGCCCGATTGGAGGCCGAGCGCGCATCGTTGGCGGCGGCGTTGCCGGAGGAGCTGTTCGAGGCGTACGCGAAAACGCTTTCCCGTACGGGTGGCGTTGCGGTCGCGCGCTTGCAGGGGTCCAACTGCGGGGCGTGCCGCATGGGAATCGAGCACGGCCGGCTCATCGACATGCGCGCGCAGGGAAACATGGCCGCATGCCCCCATTGCGGCCGTCTGCTCATCTTAGAGTAAATCGGTTCCGATTCGCATCCGAGCCAGGGCTTCCGCCGTCGAGCGTGCTGCCCAACGAGAAAAAGCCCGCAGCGATGCGGGCTTTTTTACTCGATGCATGCGCGACGAGCGGTCGCGCGAAGCGCGAACTTACGCGCGCTCGACCTTGCCGGCCTTCATGCACTTCGTGCACACGTTGGCCTTGCGGACACGGCCCTTGTTGTCCTTGATCGTGATCTTCTGCACGTTCGGACGGAACCAGCGATTGCTCACGCGGTGCGAGTGGCTAATGCTGCGACCCGCCACGGGAGCCTTACCGCAAACTTCACAAATCTTCGACATCGTTCATCACTCCATGTACGTTGGTTGCTCGTCGGCGCAAGCCGTTGATGACAAAAAAGCCTTCACACTATAGCACATAAACTCAAACGGCCACAAGAATTTTTCGTGTAATATACTTTCAGTTGCAATTGGGCACGTCGCACGGGCGCAAGGCCTTGCGCTATACTGCTGAAGCAGGTTTTGCAGCGCGCGGTCCGTCCGCGCTCGGAAAGGAACGCCATGAACGATACGATACCTGGCAACCTCCATGTTGCCAACGATGTCTTGGCCGATATGGTCGGCAATGCCGCGCTCGAATGCTACGGCGTGGTCGGCATGGCTGCGCCCTCCGCTGCCGACGGCATCGCGAAGATACTCCCGGCCTCCCGGCTTCGTCGCGGCGTGGTGGTGACCGCGACCGACGGCGGCGTGCACGTCGAACTGTACGTGGTCATCGAATACGGCACGAACATCAACACGGTGTCGCAGAACCTCATCGACCAGGTAACGTTCGCCTTGACCGAGTACGCTCGCGTCCCGCTCGACGGGGTAGAGGTGCACGTGCAGGGCGTGAAGGTGCGCAAGTAGCACCGCCGCCTGTCTTTGACGAACCGCTGCGCACCGCGCGAGGACGACGCGCGCGGCGGGCTAATTTGAAGGAGAATAGAACCACCATGTCAGAATCCTATACCGCGAACGACCTGCTCAACGCCATTGCGGCGGCGAGCAAGACCTTGAGCGAGCGCAAAGACGAGATCAACCGTCTCAACGTCTTTCCCGTGCCCGACGGAGACACCGGCACGAACATGTCGCTGACGCTCGAGACGGTTGTCGAGAACCTTGCCGCGCTTCCCATCGGGGCCAGCGGCGCGGAAATTCGCAAGGCGATCACGACCGGCGCGCTCATGGGCGCTCGCGGTAACTCCGGTGTCATCACCTCGCAAATTTTGCGCGGTCTGTGCGAGGGCAGCGTTGGTCACGACGAGCTGAACGCCGACAGCATCGAAGCAGCGTTCTCCAAGTCCCAGGAAGTGGCCTTCCAGGCTGTGCGCAAGCCGGTCGAGGGAACCATCCTCACGGTGCTGAAGGACTCGGCCTCCGCCGCCAAGCGCGCGCGCAAGAAGAAGCTCTCGTGCGACGAAGCGCTGGCCGCCGTGGTGGAGGAAGCCTACGCTTCCGTGCAGCGAACGCCCGACCTGCTTCCCGTTCTCAAGGAGAACGGCGTGGTGGACGCCGGCGGTTTCGGCCTGGCCATCTTCTTCGACGCGTTCGTGGCCGCGCTGACCGGCAAGGAGGGTCCGCTGCGCGACGAGCTGGCCTTCGCCCGCAACGCCGCGCCGAAGGTCGAGATCGAGCAGGTCAACGACTGGGAGGGCTCGGCGTTTCGCTACTGCACCGAGTTCTTGGTGCATTCGGATACGGTCGACGTGGACGCCGCGCGCGAGTTTCTGCCCACGATGGGCGACTGCGACCTGATGGTGGGCATGCACCCCAACTTCAAGGTGCACGTGCACTCCAACCGTCCCGACGAGGTGCTCGGCTGGTTCTTGACGCACGATTCCCAGATCTCCGAGGTGCATATCCACAACATGCAGCTTCAGAGCGCGGCGCGCACCGACGCGCTGGCTGCCGAGGAAGCCGCCGTTTCCAAGCCGCTCGGCTTCGTGGCGGTTGCCGCGGGCGAGGGCAACGCGAAGATACTCAAGAGCTTGGGCGTCGACGTGGTTGTTTCCGGCGGGCAGACCATGAACCCGTCCACGAAGGACCTTTTGGACGCTGCGGGCGAGGTCAACGCCGACGCCGTGATCTTCTTGCCGAACAACAAGAACATCATCATGGCGGCCCAGAGTGCCTGCGAGCTGGCTGACAAGCCGTGCGCCGTGGTTCCGACGCGCAGCGTGCCCGAAGCGTTTGCGGCTCTGTTCGGCTTCGACGAGGACGCCAGCTTGGACGACAACGTCGAGTCCATGACCGAGGCGTACGCCGACGTGAAGACCGGCGAGGTCACTACCGCCATCAAGGATTCCAAGGATGCACACGACAATCCCATCAAGGAAGGCGACGTCATCGGCATCGCCGACGGCTCCATCGAGTCCGTCGGTTCTTCGACCGAGGAAGTTGTCATGGCGCTTTTGTCCGTCATGGACGCCGACGACGCAGACACGCTGACCATCCTGGCGGGCGAGGACATCGACGACGATGCGTTCGACGCTTTGGTGGCGCGCATCGAAGAGGCCCACGAGGATCTTGAGATCGACGCCCATCGCGGCGACCAGCCCCTGTATCCCATCGTGATGTCCGTTGAGTAACGGCCAGCCCGACAGACTTGCAGCCACTCTCGCGCTCGACGAATCCGTCGAGCGCGTCCGTTTGGTGAGCCCCGGTCGCGCCAAGGCGCTGGCGGGGCTCGGCATTCGCACGGTGCGGGACCTGGTGACCCATTTCCCGCGCAGGTACGTCGACCTGTCCGCCAAAGAGACGGTGGCCTCGGCGGTCATCGGCAGCTCCTGCACCATCGAGGGATCGGTCCACGAGATCAAGCTCAAGCGTCCCAAGCCCCGGCTTTCCTTGGTGGAGATCTCGCTCGTGGATTCCACGGGGCTGCTCATGGTGACGTGCTTTCGGCAACCGTGGCTCATGGACCAGGTCAAGCCCGGCATGAGGATTGCGGTGGCGGGGAAGCTGGAGTTCAACTACGGCTTCAAACGCATGACCAATCCCTATCTTGAAGTGCTCGAGGGCCCCAATGCGGCGGAGGGCATGATCATTCCCGTGCATCCGGCGTGCGAGAAGGTGTCGGCTGCATGGATGCGTCGGCTCGTCGGCAACGCGCTTGACGCGTGTGCGGGCCTGTACGATCCGCTTCCTCTTGAGATTCGAGCGAAATACCGCTTGATGAGCAGGGGCGTTGCATTATCGAGCATCCATGCCCCCCATTCGATGGAGGAGGTTGCCGAGGCGCGGCGCCGCTTGGTCTACGAGGAGCTGCTGTTCCTGGAGCTCATGCTCATGAGCCAGGGCCGTGAGCGCAGCGCCGGTCGCCAGGCCGTGCGCCATCGGACGGACGGTCCTCGGATGGACGCGCTTGCCGCCGCACTGCCCTTCGAGCTGACGGCAGAGCAGAAGCGGGCGAAGGCGGACATCTTGGGGCAGCTGGCCGCGCCGACGGTCGCCAACCACATGCTGTTGGGCGACGTGGGCACCGGCAAGACCGTCGTGGCCGCGTTCGCGCTGGCGGCGGCGGCCGACACCCAAGCGCAAGCGCTGCTCATGGCACCTACCGAGGTGCTTGCCCGCCAGCATGGGAAAAGCCTTGGCCCTTTGCTTGACGCCGCGGGCGTGTCGTGGGACGTCTTGACCGGATCGACGTCCGCTGCGGAGCGCGAGGCGATCCTGCAACGGCTCGCGGAGGGCTCGTTGGACGTGCTCATCGGAACGCATGCCCTTTCGGAGGACGACGTGGCTCCGAAGCGCCTGAGCCTTGTGGTGATCGACGAGCAGCAGCGCTTCGGCGTGGAGCAGCGCGCGAAGCTGCTGTCGAAAGGCGATGCGCCCGACGCCTTGTTCCTTACGGCCACGCCCATCCCGCGCACCCTTGCGCTGGCGCTGTTCGGCGGGTTGACGCTGTCCTATATCAAGCAGCGGCCGAACGACACGGCGCAGCGGACCACGTTCGTGCATCAAAAGGCCGATCGCGGCCACGCTTACGATGCCGCGCGCGAAGCGCTTTCGCGCGGCGAGCAGGTGTACGTGGTGTGTCCGCTTATCGGGCAGAGCGGCAAGGAACGGGACGCGAAGGCATCCGACGGGGGATCGGGCGGGCGTCGCCGCGAGGCCGACGAAGAGGCGTACGAGTACGCCGCCATCAGCATCGAAAGCGACGACGACCTGGCCGGAGACGACGTGGCCGCCGCTGCGAAGGAGGCAACCTACTTGCAAGCGACCGTGTTCGCCGACTGGAACGTGGAGCTTCTGCATGGGCGCATGCGCTCTGCGGAGAAGCAGGCCGTCATGGACCGCTTCCGGTCAGGGGAGACGCAGGTTCTCGTGGCTACTACGGTCATAGAGGTGGGCGTGGACGTTCCCAACGCCACGATCATGATCGTGGAGGACGCCGATCGCTTCGGCCTTTCGCAGCTGCATCAGCTGCGCGGACGCGTGGGGCGCGGCCGCCTTGCGGCGCAGGTTCACTTGATCTCGGCTTCCAAATCGGACGCAGCGCTCACGCGCCTGGCGGCCATGGAGCGCACCGACGACGGCTTCGAGCTTGCCAGCTACGACTTGTCGCTTCGTCGCGAAGGCGATATCCTGGGCAACCGTCAGCACGGCGCGAGCGGCCTCAAGCTGGTGAACGTGGTGCGGGACGGCAAGATCATCGAGGCGGCGCATGCCGATGCGGCCGCGATCATAGACGAGGACCCGGCGCTCGAGGATGCGGCGCATCGCCCGCTCGCGCGCGAGATGAGGCGCATGTTCGCGGGCGAGCATGCCGTGCAGGGAGGATAGCATGAGAATCATTGCAGGCGAGTACCGCGGGCGCACGCTCAAGGCGCCGAAAGGGGAGGGCACCCGCCCCACCACCGACCGGGTTCGGGAATCCATGATGAGCGTGGTGAACAGCGCACGCGGAGGTTTCGAGGGAGCGGTCGTGCTCGACGCGTTCGCGGGGTCGGGTGCGCTGGGGTTCGAGGCGCTGTCGCGCGGCGCGCGATGCGCCCATTTCTACGAGTGCGGCGGCGAGGCCATGCGCGCGCTGTGCGCGAACGCCAAAACGCTGGGGCTTGAGCCGCGCGACGCGCGCATTCATCGTGCGGACGTGCTCAAGGAGCCCCCGACGTATGCGCGTCCCCCGTTCGATCTCGTGTTCCTGGATCCTCCGTACGCCTACCAGGCGGAGGCTGTCCTGGATTTGGTGGCGGCGCTCAGGCTGCGCGGCGCGCTTGCGCAGGACGCCCTGGTGGTGTACGAGCACGACGCCGCTTCGGTTTCGTTGGTGGACGAAGCGGCAAAAGCGCGCGATTTGTCCCTTGCGCAGCGAAAGAAGTACGGCGATACTGTCGTGGACGTGCTGCTGCTTGACGAGTCCAGCCGCACTGTGTGACCAAACGAGAGGAAACGTGACCCATTCATGAAACGTGCATTGACGCCCGGAACCTTCGACCCTATCACGAGCGGGCATCTTGACGTCATAACCCGCGCAGCCCAGCTGGTGGACGAGATCATCGTGGCCGTGGCGGCGTCGCCGAAAAAGCAGCCCCTGTTCACGCTGGAGGAACGCGTCGAGCTGGTGCGCAAGGCCACCAGCCATCTGCCCAACGTGCGCGTGGAGCCCTTCGACGATCTGCTGGTCGAGTTCGCTGCCAAGATGGATGCGACCGTGGTCGTGAAAGGCTTGCGCGCTATTACCGACTTCGAGTACGAGTTCCAGATGACGGCCCTCAACTACCAGTTGAACCAAGAGCTTGAAACGCTGTTCATCATGTCGCCTCCGCAGTACATGTATCTCTCGTCGTCCATCGTTCGCGAGATAGCCAGCCTGCACGGCAAGGTGGAGCAGTTCGTTCCCCCCTGCGTGCACGAGGCGTTGCTGAAGAAGTTCGGCGACGCGTAAGGGAACTGTAACGTACGTTCCGACCGGGTGAAATGTGCTTGCTTTGTGCATTGGAAGTCGGTTTCCCGACCATACGTGCTAGAATATTGCGACGCATGCGCGCGATGGTGCCCGTGCGCGCCAACGCAGATGAAACGCAGCACGCCAGGGTGGAAGGACAATCATGGACGAAACAGGAGTCTTGGGGCTGTTAGAAGAGCTCTCGATTCTGCTTGAGGACTCTAAGCCGGTTTTCGGCAAAGGCAACATGCGCCAGGTTGACATCGCCGCGGCGTTCGAGATCATGGATGAAATTCGCGACACGTTCCCGAGCGAGTTCGCTCAGGCTCGTCAGATCGTACGCGAGCGGCAAAGCCTGCTCGATGACGCAGAGGCCGAGGCCAACCGCATGATCGAGGATGCACGCAGCCAGGCTATGACCATCGCCAGCGAGCAGGAGATCGTTCGCATCTCCCAGCAGCAGGCCGATCAGGTGCTCGCCGATGCGCGCGAGCTGGAGCGTCAGACCCGCGCCGGTGCGGAAGATTACGCCGACGAGGTGTTCGGCCACGTCGAGCAGAGCCTCGATACGCTGTTGGGCAACGTGCGCCGTTGCCGCGATCGCTTGAACGCCAACTCTCTTGCTTCGGGGCGCTAATGGACGCGACGCGCATCCACGTACCCCTTGAGCTTTTCACGCCTGCCGAAAGCGCTCATTTCGAAGGCGAGCTTACGGTGCCCGTCGTCAAGTCGGGCCCTGATCTGTACGACTTCTCGGCTCCTTTGAGCTGGCAGATCGATATATCCAACACAGGTGACGCCCTGCTGGTGACCGGCACGGTGGAGGGCGAGGCCAAAACGGCGTGCGCCCGCTGCCTCGAGACCATCGCGTTTCCCGTTACGGGCGAGATAGAGGGCTATTTCCTGCTGAATTCCGAGGAAGCCGCGCCCGAGGATATGGACGAGGACGAATTCGACGTGCTGTCCGAAGACAAGGTCATCGACGTCGAACCGCTTGCCACGGCTGCGCTGTTGCTGGAGTTTCCGCTGGTGCCGTTGTGCGACGACGAGTGCAAGGGCCTGTGCTCAACCTGCGGAGCGAACCTCAACGAAGGTCCCTGCGGTTGCGAGCCGGCATCCGACGAAGACGACGTGCCTCCGAACCCCTTCGCCGTCCTGAAAGATTTCCCCTTCGAGGAGAAGTAAATTCCCCCTTTGGTTTCGATGGGACGATGCAACGGGGTCAGTGATCCGTTTTCCGGCTTGTTGCCGAACACGAGACATTGACCCCGTTGTCTTATGCTGCGCGCTTCAGGAGCGCTACAATGGGCGGTATGGATACTACGACCAAACCTCAAAGCGACCCGAAGGTCTCTGCGCGCACGGTGTTCGCCCGATTCGCAAGCTACTACAAGCCGTATAAGTTCCTGTTCTTCTTCGACTTGGCGTGCGCCACTGTGCTCGCAGCGGTCGATCTGGCGTTTCCTCAGCTTTTGAACTTCTTTATCAGGGACTTTTTCACCAGATCGGCCGACGTCGTTTTGGCATCGCTCGGGTGGATCGCCCTTCTGTTTGCCACATTGTACTCGGTGCGCACGGCGTGCCAGTACTTCATCACCAGCTGGGGCCACATCATGGGCGTGCGCATGGAGGCGGACATGCGCATGGACCTGTTCAAGCAGTATCAACGCTTGAGCTTCGGCTATTACGACCGCAACAATACCGGCGAGATGATGAGCAAGCTGGTAACCGACCTGTTCGACGTGTCGGAGCTGGCTCATCACGGGCCGGAGAACCTGTTCATCTGCATCCTGAAGATCGTGGGATCGTTCGCGCTACTGTTCTTCATCAACGTGCCGCTGACCGCCATCATGCTGGGAGCGACCGTCTTGCTGGCTGCCTACGCCGCATGGCGCAACTACCGCAAACGCCTCATCTTCACCGAGAACCGCAAGAAAATGGCCGACATCAATGCTCGATTGCAGGATTCCCTCGGCGGCATTCGCGTGGTGAAGTCGTTTGGAAACGAGTCCGTGGAGATCGGCAAGTTCAGCCGCGTGAACGATCGGTTCGTGGGGACCAAGGAAAGCTCGTACCGGTTCATGGGGTCGTTCCATGCCGTGAACTCGCTGTTCATCGGCGTGTTGTACGCGGTTACCGTAGTGGGCGGCGGGTACTTCGTGGCTCAGGGCGAACTGGCGGTGACGGATCTGGCCATCTACGCTTTGTACATCGGCATCTTCATTTCCCCTATCGAGCAGCTGATCAACTTCGTGGAGACGTTCCAGAAGGGCTACGCCGGCTTTCGCCGGTTCATGGAGGTTCTGGCCGTGCGGCCCGACATCCAGGATGCGCCGGGGGCCTTGGACCTGCGCGTTGCCCGGACGGCGCACGGTTTCGATGCGGCCGCTTGCGGCGAGGCGGGAACGTGCGGCGCGCGTGCGCGGGGAGCGGTTCGCTATCGCGACGTGCGGTTCAGCTACGATGGTAGGCGCGACGTTCTGCGGGGGTTCGACCTGGCCGTGCCTGCAGGCGCCACCGTGGCGTTGGTAGGGCCTTCGGGCGGCGGGAAGACCACCGCATGCTCGCTGCTCCCTCGGTTCTACGATCCCCAGTCGGGCTCGGTCGAAGTCGACGGCATCGACATCCGTGCGATTACGGCATCGTCGCTTCGCGAGGCGATCGGCATCGTGCAGCAGGACGTGTACCTGTTCGGCGGCAGCATTTCCGAGAACATTGCGTACGGACGGCCCGATGCGACGGCGTCGGAGATAGAGGAGGCCGCACGGCGCGCGAACATCCACGAGTTCGTTGAGAGCCTGCCTGACGGCTACGATACGTTCGTGGGCGAGCGCGGAGCTCGCTTGTCCGGCGGCCAAAAACAGCGCATCGCCATCGCGCGGGTGTTTCTGCGCAACCCGAGCATTCTCATCTTGGACGAAGCCACGAGCGCCCTTGACAACGAGAGCGAGCGCGCCGTGCAGCGCTCGCTCGACGAGCTGTCGGCCGGACGCACCACGCTCATCATCGCGCATCGCCTGTCCACCATTCGCGGGGCGGACTTCATCGCCGTGGTGGACGACGGGCGCGTGGCGGAGCTGGGCACCCATGAGGACTTGCTGGCTTTGGGCGGCACGTACGCCGCTTACTACCGCATGCAGTTCGGAGCCTCCTAGGTTCAGCTTCCTGCACGCGTGCTCTTCTCTCGCATCTTGGCGCTTTTCGAGCACGTAGGGCTGGTTTTGCGCTATGATCGACGATGCGTTTGTCGTGAAAGTGCCAGTGGTTTATGAATCCTGCATGCCGTTTGCAAAAATGACCTCGCAGGACCCTTGCGGGACCCACAAACCTTTGGTACCATACCACTTCGCGTGTTTACTAAGCGAAAGCGAGCGAGCGTACCGCTCGGCAAAAAGCAAGGAGATAGAGATCATGGCAGTACCTAAGCGCAAAATGGGCCGTGCCCGCACTCATGCCCGTCGCAGCACCAACGACAAGATCGCGGCGCCTTCCCGCTCCGTGTGCCCCCAGTGCGGCGAAGCCAAGCTTCCGCACCGCGTGTGCCCGAACTGCGGCTTCTACAAGAACCGCGAGGTCATCGAGACGGACTAACCGTCTCCTGCGCGCGAGCGCTTACGTCCGCGCCTTGACAAGCCTCCCCGCACATCACGCTTTTTGCGTGACGAGCCGGGAGGCTTTTTTGCATGTTCGTCTATACTGTTGAAGGAAGTTATGCGCTGCGCGCATGCGCCCGCTCGCGCGATTGCGGTCGGACGCATGCGTCCACGCGACTCCACCGAGGAATGCGAGGACACCATGCCCGATAAAGTTACCATCACCGTCGACGCCATGGGGGGCGACAACGCTCCGGCCGTCGTGCTCGAAGGCGTTGCCGATGCGCTATCGACCGATTCCGACCTGACCGTTATCCTGTGCGGTCCGGCCGAGGTGGTCGAGCCCTTCGCCTCTCAGCACGAGCGTTGCGTAGCTCAGCCTACCACCGAGGTTATCGGCATGGCCGAGCATCCGGCAAACGCCGTGCGAAAGAAGAAGGACTCGTCTATCGTGGTGGGTTGCCGCCTGGTGAAAGAGGGCGCGGCGCAAGGGTTTTTCTCTGCGGGCTCTACGGGGGCCTGCCTGGCGGCCGGGACGTTGGTCATGGGCCGCATCAAAGGCGTAGCGCGCCCTGCGCTTGCGACGGTCATCCCGTCGCCGGTTCGTCCCGTGGTCATGTGCGACGTGGGGGCGAATGCGGACTGCAAGCCGGAATACCTGGTGCAGTTCGGTCGCATGGCGTCGGTGTACGCCGAGAAGATCCTCGGGATCGAGAACCCTCGCGCCGCCCTGCTGAACATCGGCGAGGAGGACACGAAGGGGTCCCAGTTCGCCCAGGAGGCTCACGAGCTGCTGAAAGAGCAGCTTTCCAACTTCGCGGGCAACGCTGAAGGCGGCGACATCCTGGCCGCCACCTACGACGTGATCGTCACCGACGGCTTCACGGGCAACGTGTGCCTGAAGACCATCGAGGGCACGTCCAAGGTGCTGTTCAAAACGCTCAAGGACGTCATGATGGCGACGCCGGTTACCAAGCTGGGCGCCTTGACCATCAAGGGCGGCTTGAAGCAGCTTATGGCGCAGGTCAGTCCCGATACGTACGGCGGCGCGCCGCTTCTTGGCGTGAAGGGCGCATGCATCGTGGGGCATGGCTCGTCGAACGCCTATGCGATAAAGAGCGGCGTTCTGACCACGGCGAACTTCGTACGTGCGGGCATTACGGATATAATCGCGCAGACGGCTACGGGCGTCCAGGCGGGCGCTCCGGGAAACGGCGGTCAAGAATGACGCTTGAGAACCTGTTCGATTCCAACGAGCCTTCGGTTTCGAATCTTGACAAGAGGTTCGAAACTCCCATGATGCTGACCGACGAGCAGCGCGGCAAGCTCGATCGGGCTCAGAGCATCCTGGGATACCGGTTCAATCAAGAGCAACTGCTCCTTTCGGCTATAACCCACCCTTCGGCTACCGAAGGCAAGGCCGTCAAGTACTCCTACGAGCGGCTCGAGTTTTTGGGCGACAGCATTTTGGGCGCCATCGTGGCCACCATCGCGTTCGATCGCTTTCACGACCTGGACGAAGGCGGCTTGACGCGCATCAAGGTGGCTCTCGTCTCGGGCGCGAGCTTGTCGGAGGTAGCTGAGCGCCTGGGGTTCACGGACGTGATCGTGTTCGGGTCTTCCGAGACGGGAACGGGTCGGCGCGGACTGCATTCTGCGCTCGAGAACGTGTACGAGGCCGTGGTGGCTGCGCTGTTTCTGGACGGCGGCATGGGCGCTGCCGTGAGCTTCGTGCGCGAAACGCTTATTCCGCGCATGTCGGTGGACATGGCGAAAGAGCCGGAGAACCCGAAGAGCGCGCTGCAGGAAAAGCTGCAAGAAGACGGCATCACGCCTACGTACAAGCTGGTGGAAACGCAGGGGCCGCCGCATGACCGCACGTTCGTGGCGCAGGTGTTCGCCGGGTCGCAGGGGCTTGCCCGCGGCACCGGGCGCACGAAGAAGGAAGCCGAGAGCCAGGCTGCCAAAAGCACGCTCGCTCGTTTGGGCGAGTTCTTCGGCCTGGGCGTCGACGAGGGCGTGCGCGCGGAGAAAGCCGCCGCAGCCAAGCAGGCCAAGGAAGAGAAGGCTGCCGCACGCGCCGAGCAGAAGGCCCGCAAGAAGTCCGAACGAGAGCGCGCGAAGCAGCGCAAGCAAGGGTAGCCTCACATGCACTTGAAGTCACTGGTCCTCAAAGGGTTCAAGTCGTTCGCCGACCGCAGCGTCCTGGCCATGGAGCCGGGCATCACTGCCGTGGTCGGCCCGAACGGATCGGGAAAGTCCAACATTTCCGATGCCGTGCTGTGGGTGCTGGGCGAGCGCAATGCCAAGCACCTGCGCGGACAGGCCATGGAGGACGTGATCTTCGCGGGGTCCTCGGCGCGCAAGAGCGTGGGCGTTGCGGAAGTGGACCTGGTGCTGGACAATTCGGACGGCACGCTTCCGGTCGATTACAGCGAGGTGGCCATCACGCGGCGCATGTACCGCTCCGGCGAGAGCGAGTACCTGATCAACGGCACGGTCGCGCGGCGCATGGACGTGCTCGACATCCTGCACGATTCGGGGTTGGGCACGGGCACGCATTCCATCATTTCCCAGGGAAGCCTGGATTCCATTCTGCAATCGAAGCCGGAGGACCGTCGCGCGCTCATCGAAGAGGCGGCTGGCGTTCTCAAGCACAAGCAGCGCAAGGCGAAAAGCGAGCGCAAGCTGGCGGCCATGGACGCCCACCTGGCGCGCGTAAAGGACGTTGCAGCCGAGGTGGAGCGTCAGCTGGGTCCGCTCGAGCGCAAGGCGAAACGCGCCCGCACCTATCAGGGGCTGGCAGCCGAGCTGTCCGATTTGAGCTTGTCGCTGGCCGTTGACGACCTGCGCACGCTGCGCCGAGCATGGGACGGCGCGCAAACCCGCGAGCAGGCCCTTCAGGCCGAGCTTGAAGAGAAGCGGGCTGCCATCGGCAAGGCCGAGGCACATGCGGAAGAGCTGCAGGAGAAGATTCGGCGCGAAAGTGTGGACGCGGGAGACCTGGCCCGTCGGCATCGGCGCGCGTCTTCGGCTGTCGAGCGGTTCGACGGCGCGGTGCTTTTGCTGCACGAGAAGCGCCGCGCTGCGCAAAGCTACGAAGCCGACCTGCGCGTTACGCTGGAATCGAACAAGGTCAAGCGCGCTCAGGCGGAAGCGGACCGTGCGCAGGCGGCGGCGCAGTTGGCCGAGGTTCGCGCAAGTCGCGAGGCTGCCGATGCGGCCGTTGCCCGGTTGACCGAGGAGCAGGCTCAAAACGCCAAACGCAGGCGAGACCTCGAGCGCGAGCTCGAGGATATCGAGAAGGCCAAGCGCTCTGACGAGCGCGCGCAAGAGCAGGCGCGCCGTGAGCTTTCCGAGACGCAGGAGGCTTTGGCAAGCGGGCTTGCCCATGTGAAGTTGATTGAAGGCCACGGCAAGGAGCTGGAACTTCAGTTGGGCCGTGCGCAGGCCGAAGCCGCCGCGCAGGCCGAAGCCGAACTGGCTGCGTTGACCGAGCGGGAAGCTGCTGCGCGCGCGAAGGTTGGCGAGGCTTTGGTTGCACGCGAATCGGCGCGCGCGGAGCTTGATCAGGCGCGAGAGGCCGCAACCCTGCTGTCTTCGGAGATCAAGGGTCTTGAGGAGCTTGACCGCGCCGCAGCGGCCTCGGGACCGGCGCTCGCATGGCTGCTGGACCATGCCGACGAACTGGAGGCGGGGATCGAGCCGATCGCCCGCGCGGTGCGCGCGCCCGCCGGTGCCGAGGCGCTGGTGGAGCGCTTGCTGGGCGCGGACGTGTCGGCGCTGTTGGTGGACGACGAGGTTCGCGCGAGCGCGGTTGCGGCTGCTCTTCTGTCTTGCGACGAGCAGGGCGAGGTCGTGCTCGTTTCCCGCGCGGGGAAGCAGACGACGTCGGCGCCTGCGCGCACTGCCGCGCAAGCGGGGCTCGGCCGTGCCTTGGTGGACGATCTCTCGTATCCCGAGGAGGCGTCTCGCGCGGTCGAGGCGCTTCTGGGCGATGTGGTGGTGTGCGATAGCCGGGAAGATGCGTTCGCGGCTCATGCGCGCGACCTCTCTGGTGCTCGTTTCGTCACGACGGACGGGTGCGTCGTATGGCCGAACGGGAAGGTGACGGTTGGTTCGGCGACGGTCGAGGATGCCGAGGGCGTTCTCGCGCGCGCTCGACGCGCCGATGAGCTGCGCGCTCGGTTGTCGGCTGCCGAGGAGACGCGCGCCGCTTCGGAAAAGCGCACTCAGGCTGCCGAGGAAACGCTGCGCAGCGCGCAGGCCGACAGCTTGAAGCTGTCGCAGCAGTTGGCCGAGCTGCGAGGCAAGACCGACGCGGCGCGCGCAGACGCCCGACGAGCCGAGGAGAAGCTGGCTTCGGTGCGCCGTGAGTTCTCCGATATCGAGGGCCAGCGCGCGCAGGCCGAGCGCACCGTTGCCGAGGCTCGCCCTTCGGTGGAGGCGCTCGAGCAGCGTCTGGCTCAGTTGAAGAAAAGCCTGGACGAGGGCGCGGCGAAGCTCCAGGAGGCGCAGGACACGGTGGTCCCCCTGCGCAAGCTTGCGGCTCAGCTGCGCGATTCGCTTTCGGAAGCGAAGCTCAAGGCGGCAACGCTGTCCGAACGCGAAACGTACACGTCACGCATGGTGGATGCGAGAACGCGCGATCTGGAAACCGTCGATGCAAGCGATGCGGAAGCGCGCGATTCCCTTGCGCGCAAAACGGTGGCTCAAAAGCGCATCGAGCCTTTGCTCGCGCTGTTCGAGGAGCTTACCGCGAGCGCTCGCCGCTGGACGCGCGATCTGGAGGAAGCGGCGACGGCTGCACAGGATTCGTCGGCTGGCCTGCACGCTGCGGTCAACGAGGCTCGCGCAGCGGCGCGAGCTGCGCATGATGCCTTCGATGCCGCGAACGCCCGCCTGTCCGAGGCTCGCGTGGAGAAGGGCCGCCTGGAGGTTCAGGTGGAAGGCGCGGTCAACGCCATCGTCCACGATTGCGGCGTGCCGCTCGATCGCGCGCTCGAGACCCCCGAGCTCGAGGACCGGGGGGCAACCGAGGATGCCGCTTTCAAGCTGCGTCGTCGCATCGCCAACATGGGTACCATCAACCCGGATGCCGCCGAAGAGTACGAGCAGCTCAAGAGCCGCTACGACTACCTGGCTGCGCAGCTGGCCGACCTGGACGGCGCCCGCCGGTCGCTTTCCAAAATCGTCCGCGTTATCGATGCGCGCATGAAAGAGGACTTCATTCGCACCTACGAAGCGGTCGACAAGAACTTCCAGGAGATATTCGCCGTGCTCTTCCCGGGCGGTTCGGCTCATTTGACCTTGGTTGATCCGGATGATCTGGAGGCCACGGGCGTGGAGGTGACCGCGCAGCCGCGCGGAAAGCGCATTACGAAGATGATGCTCATGAGCGGCGGGGAGAAATCGCTCACGGCGCTTGCGCTCCTGTTCGCGGTGTACCGCATCCGCACGACGCCGTTCTACATCCTGGACGAGGTGGAGGCCGCGCTGGACGATTCGAACCTGCGTCGCTTGACGGCGTACCTGGAATCGCTGCGCGACTCCACGCAGCTCATCATGATCACGCACCAGCGTCGCACTATGGAGATGGCCGACGTGCTGTTCGGCGTGTCCATGCAGGCCGACGGCGTGACGAAGGTGGTCAGCCAGAAGTTGGATCGCGCGCTCCAGTACGCGGAATAGCCTTCGGGCGCTGGGCGGCGGTGCCCAGTCGCTTGAACAGTCCTGAGCTCGCGTGAACAGCCCGCTGAGCGGTTCGACTCGTGCGGAACTCGCTGGGTGGGCACCGCCGCCCGGCTCCTTTGCAGGCGTTGTGCGTGGCGCAGGGCGGTTCGCTTCCGTCTGCGAGTGAGCCAGGGGATGGGACGGGCGCGATGTTTGCGGGGTGCGGGCTTCAGGGGAGTCTGCGTCGCTGACGGGGGGCTTTTTTTGAGCTACACTGTTCAAGTTGCTGAGAAAGGAGCCCGACATGGGATTTTTCAATAGGATCAGCGAAGGGCTGAGCCGTTCGCGCGACAAGTTCAAGGAGCAGATGAACGTTCTGCTCGACCGCGGCCCGGATTTGGACGAAGAGTTTTGGGACGGCCTGGAGGAAACGCTCATCCTGGCCGACATCGGCGGCGCTGCCGCGTCCGAGATCGTGGAGAACCTGCGCGACCAGGCCACCCGCAAGGCGCTGCCCGACGCGTACGCCGTGCTCGACCTGCTGAACGACCAGATTGCCAGCACGTTTGCGGAAGGCGGCCAGGACGTGTTCGGCGGCGGCGAAGCCATCGTCTTGTTCGTGGGCATCAACGGCACTGGCAAGACCACCACGGTGGGCAAGATCGCCAAAGCGGCCACCGACGAGGGGCGCAAGGTTCTTCTAGGCAGCGCCGACACGTTTCGCGCGGCGGCTATCGAGCAGCTGGAGGTGTGGGCGCGCCGCGCGGACGTGCCCGTGTGCACGCGCGAGCGCGGCAGCGATCCTGCCAGCGTGTGCTACGACACCATCGAGCGCGCCGAGCAGGAGGGTGCCGACCTGGTGCTGGTCGATACCGCCGGGCGCCTGCATACGTCGGCCGACCTCATGCGCGAGCTCGAGAAAGTGGTGAACGTGGTGCGCAAGCGCGCGAACATGCCCGTGTACACGGTGCTCGTGACCGATGCGACCACCGGGCAGAACGGCTTGCAGCAGGCGCGCGAGTTCGATCGCGCGCTCGATCTGGACGGCGTGATCGTCACGAAGCTGGACGGCACGGCCAAGGGCGGCATCGCGCTCGCAGTGTCTCATGAGCTGAATCTTCCCGTGCTCAAGATCGGCGTAGGGGAGGGGCTTGACGACCTCAAGGAGTTCGATGCCCACGATTTCGCGCGCGCCCTCGTCGGCGAGTTCGACGAACGAAGCTAGCAGAGCGGCCGGGCGGGAGGGTTCGCAAGTTTGGGCATGAATCGGCACCTGCGACGAAAGAATCAGGTGCCGAGCGTGCGCTTGCGGTCGCTTCGTTGGTAAAGCCTTGGTCGCGTTTTCGGATGCGGCCAAGATACGGCCTTCCGCGCGCTCGGAATTGCTGCAGTTCCCCCATGCGCGCCCTAATTCTTCCAGGCTCTATACTGA
>NZ_DBFOSR010000104.1:0-10742 GCF_048427265.1 Paraeggerthella sp. | reverse complement strand
GTCATGCCGACTATGGCTACGATTTTCAAAGCGAAGGACGAGACGCCCCTACGCGTGTCTTCATCGGTTGTATTGAGCGATTCGTTCATAGGATTCCAGTATACTGGGACGGCTGGGGGATTGCGGGATGAAGGGCGAAATTGCGTGATGCAGGCAAAGGACGGCTCAAACGGTTCAAGCGGGTCAAACGAGGTTGGGAAAGCGAACCGGCCCGTTTCGGCCTCGGCCTCGGCTTCGGGGGAGGGTTCCTCGGCCGTGCTCGCTTTGTTTCGGGCTCCCGGTTTGTTTGTTGCGGCAATCGTGCTGTCGGTGATGTGCTTCCAAGTCTTCCCGGACGATACGCTGGAGTCTTCGCTTGTGCAGGGGATTGCGCTGTCGATCATGGTGCTTGCGCTTGTGAGGATTGGTCGTCCCAAGGCGTTGCAGCGTTCTTGCAAGACGATCAGCTCCCTTGGCCGTTGGGTGGTTTTCGTGCTTGCGGTAGGGTTTGCCGCGGGTATCGCGCTGTGCCTGCTTTCCGAACCGGTTGGTTTCTTTGATTCGGACGCCGCGGCGCGCGTTGCCTTCATTCTTACGATATGCCTGATGACCGGCTTGTTCGAAGAGGGTGTTTTCAGGGTTCTTGCCCTGGATGCGTTCTTGACGCGCTTGGCCCCGCTGCGTGCTGCGGTGGTTTCGGCGGTTTTGTTCGGGCTGCTGCATGTGTCGTTCGGACAGGCGCTGGCCGTTGGGGACGCGGTTGCGTGGACGCAGGCCGTGCTCAAGCCGGTGCAGGCGGGGCTGTTCGGCTTCTTCATGGCCGTTTTGTACCTGAAGGGCTGCAGCCTGTGGTTTCTAGCCTGGGTTCACGCTGCATTCGATCTGGTTTATCTGGGCCCGATCATGCTTGCCACGGGGATGCAGCCGGTCTACGTGACCGGCGGCTTTGACGATCTGATCGTGCTTGCGGCTACCACGATCCTTTTGCTCGCGCCGGCGCGAGCGGCGTGGTCGGCTTTTCGCGCGCCGTCGAAGGCGGCCTCGGATTCGTAGCGGTTTCCCGCCCTCAGTCTTGGCTGGCACACGAGCATTTGTTACGCTTCGCACGGTACAAGTCGTTGTCGGCTTGCCGGTACAGATCTTCGAACACCGGGTTGCCGCATGTTTGCGAGCAGTTGCTGCGAGCTACGCCAACGGCTAGCGACAACGATGCGAGCGGGTTTTCTATGGCCTCGTCGTGAAAACCCTCGAATGCTTCGCTTTTGATGCGCTCCACCAGGCGATCGAGGTCGGCCGTGTTTTGCGCATGCGGTACGAACACGGCAAACTCGTCGCCGCCGAACCGCGCGACGACGGCGCTAGGACCTGCGACGTCCTTTAGGAATGCGGCAACGTGCGTCAGGACGCGATCGCCCGTGGGGTGTCCGTACCGATCGTTCACTTCCTTGAAATCGTCCACGTCGATGAACAGGAGCGCGCACGTCTCGCTGTGCTGCTCGCAGTGTTTTCGAATGCGCTCGATGGCCGTGCGCCGTGCAATTGCCCCGGTTAGGTCATCGTGCTCCGCAAGCGCTCTGTACGTCTGCTGCTGCACCATCATGGCGTGCGTGTCCAGAAGCCTTCCCACATGGCGATACGGTTTTCCGTTTTCGTCTCGCAAGACGACGGATTGGTATCGGCACCACAGGGGGTTGCCTTGCGCGTCGGGCAAGGCAACATCAACGTCGACGCGCGCTGCTGCGTGGTTCGTGCACGCGTGCTGGTAGATTTCGAAATCTCCGTGGTTGGCCTGGCACGACGGCCCCTGCGGGCCCAGTTTGTCGAAGTCGCTCGACGCCATGGGACGCCCGAACCGTTTTTCGAAATCCCCGAACACCTCCGTTTTCTTAAGGCGGCAGTTTGCGTCGAAGAGCACATCGTTGTTGAGCTCTGCCAAGATGGTGAGCCGCTCGTTGCTTTTCTCGAGTTCTTCTTGGTAGGTGATCTTGTCGGTGATGTCGAGCGTTGCCACGTAAAACCAGCGAACGCCGTCCTCGTCAACCACCAAGCGCCCCCAATCTTCAATCCAGCGAACGCTGCCGTCTTTTTTCTTGATGCGGTAGGTGACGACATCGGTGTCGCCGTACTTCATCTGTTCGGCTATGGACTCTTCCACGGCCTCGATGTCTTCGGGATGGACGAATCCCCTGAACGAGTTTCCGGTTGCCTCTCGAAATGCCTGCTCGGTTTCGTAACCGGTCATTTCAAGCAGTCCGGCGCTGATCGAGCTGAATTCTTCGCCACCGTCGGCGTGGTAGCGGAACAGCCCTCCTGGCATGCGTTTCAGGAAGTGGTGGTATTCTTCTTTGATTTTTCGCTCGTTTGCCAAGGCCGATCGCAGCTTGCGCTGCGCTTGGTTCATTTCGATGGCGTTCATGATGCGTCGAGATGCATAAGGGCTGAAGGGTCGAACGATGATGTCCAACGCGTTCGGCATACGTTCGGTGGAGGGCGCTTCGTTGTGGTCGTCTACAATCAAGAAGAACGGAATGCCGTCGGTTACGCTGGGCCCTTCGAAAACGTTTGGTCCGGTCATGCTTGCAAGATGGGGGAAATCGTTGTCTGCAATGATGGCCGATATGCCCTGTTTCGATCCTCTGACAAGGGAGAACGCTTCCAGGATGTCAGATGCTTTCAGCACGGTGCATGTTTGCGTCAGCAGGCTCCCCAGCTCTTCACGGTCGCTTTCGAGCGTACTTGCGATTAGGACGGTGTGCATGACGGTCGTTCCCCTTCGGCCGGCAGGCCCTCGCTTCTTGCGAGGCGAGGGCCACGTGGTATGGGTGGTGAAGGCATCGTTTTGTTTTCGAGTGTAGCATAGCGAGTGCGAGGCGAAGCTGACGAGCCCGTTGTTCGGAAGTGGGTTTTGACGGCTTGCCGTGGGCGTTTGCGCGTGCTGGGCGACCGGCGGGTTCGGCTTGCTGCGAGCGTGAAAGCTGCGTTTGAGAGTGCGTAGAAAATAGCGGAAATTTGTTCTTGCGTTTGCAAAGCGAATCCGGTAACATATTCAACCGCTTCGGAAGAAGCACGATTTGTGCGGGCGTGGCGGAATTGGCAGACGCGTACGGTTCAGGTCCGTATGGGGGCAACCCCATGGAGGTTCAAGTCCTCTCGCCCGCACCATTTGAATTGCAAGGCCCCTGGTTCCAGGGGCCTTTTAGTTGTGAACACGGATCTTGCTGGGAAGTTTCTGCTTCTCATTAGCACCACCCTATCCCCTAAGCCACCGATTGATTGCTTTCTAACTAGTTTCCAAGGGTTTTCCAAAGCGCAATCTGCAGATTATGGCAAAATTCCGAGATTTCTTGCTCTTTCAATATCTGTAGGGTCACAATGGTATTGGTTGTGGCGTCTCTTTGTCCAGGCGATAGTGGTGGATGACGCTCCGGATGCATGAATGCAAGTCGTTCCCCCTCTGCAAGAACCAGCGTATTCCACTACTCTTCTAAAGGATTCGTTATGAATGAAACGGTTCTCATAGTTGAAGACGATTCGGATATTGTCGAAATCTTGAGCCTTTACTTGTGCGGTAGCGACTATCAGGTTGAAACTGCCGCCAATGGAAGGTTGGGGCTCGAGTTGCTGAAGAGCGCGTTTCCGTCGGTTGTCCTCGTGGATTTGATGATGCCCGAAATGAACGGGTTCGACTTTATAAAGGAAGCTCGTTTGGTTTCGGATGCTCCCATCGTCATCATTTCGGCTCGCAGCCAGCCCACCGACAAAATGCTCGGCCTGGATTTAGGGGCTGATGGATATATCACGAAACCGTTCGACCCGATTGAGGTACTGGCTTATGTTCGCGCGGTTCTTAGACGCTGCAACGTATTGTCGGCGGCTGACGCAGGCGATGCTTCCTTGAACCATGCCGTCGTGCGCATTGGCAATATAGAGTTTGATAAGGAGTCTTTGATTGTTCGAAAAAACGGCAACGTGGTTCCTTTCACGGCTTCGGAATTAAAAATATTCAGCAAACTGTTTTCATCTCCTGGTCGCGTGTATACGAAGGCGCAATTATACGAGCAGATCAGTTCTTCATCGTATGGCGGAGGCGAGGACAGCATCATGGTTCACGTTTCCAATATTCGATCGAAGATAGAAGATGACCCTAACAGCCCGACGCATATCGTTACGGTTCGTGGATTGGGATATCGTTTTGAAGGCTGACGCGACATCGGTGGGGCGAGGTATGAGGTCGCTGTTTTCCAGCCTGGCGTTTCGCTGCATGGCGGTTGTGCTTATTTACGCAATCCTGATTATGGGTCTGTTTTCGGCCGTCGGCTACTTCGCAGATTTTCGCCTTAGCAGCGCATTTCCTTCCATTGATGCCTTGGAGGGAAGCGGAGATGCTTTGGAAAACGATTCTTTCAGCGAATTGAGGAGTTCGGTTCCTGCGTCTGCTCAAATGGCGATTTTCGACCAGGATGGGAACCGCCTGTACGCCAGTGACGACGATATTGCCAAATCAATCGATGCGAGCGATTTGGCAATCATTAACGGAAGCGAAGAAGACCGCGTTTTCTACGAGGTTCTGCAGCGTTCCGATGCTCAGCACGGTACCGTGTACGAAATAAACTTGTGCAGCATGAGCGGAACCGGCACTTCGAAGATAGTGCTGTCTTCTTGTGTCTGCAAGCTGGACGGAACGATCATCGAAGGCGACTTGTTTGCTGGCCGGGAATCGCTGAGCGCGCGTGATCTGTCCCTTATAAACGGGGAATTCAGCGCTAATAAGTCTATCGAAAAATACGAGTACGTCACTGCCGATAATCAGCCGCGAACCCTTGTTTTTATTTCTTCGAACGTGAGCGAATCGACGTACGAAGAGCTTATCGGTCAAAATGGAATCATCTGGCTCTCTTCTATTCCTGTTGCAATCGTTCTTACGGCCATTTCGGCTGCGGTTCTGGTAAGGATCATTCGCAGGGCGGCAAAGCCGCTGGACGCTGCCATTACCGCCTGCAAGGAAGGGGGCGAAAACCCTGACCGCGCGCATCGCGTTCCGACCGAGTTAGTGCCCACGTACGACAACTTTATAGAGCTGATGGACGAACTTGAAGCCGCGCAGAACGACAAGCAGCGGATTGTTGCAGATATTTCGCATGATTTGAAAACGCCTTTGACGGTGATAAGGGGATATGCGCAGGCCTTTGAGGATGGGCGCGTGCCTCCAGAAAAGGCGGAAGAGTACCTGAGGGCCATAAAGGAGAAGTCAGACGAGGCTGCCGGACTGATTGACTCGCTGTTTCTTTATGCCAAAACGAACCATCCTTCGTACAACCCCCAGCTTTCGCGGGTGGACGTCTGCGAAGTGGTTCGTCGCATAGCGATAGAAATGCTGTCGACTATTGAGCAGAGCTCCTGTCGCCTTGATGTGTCGATTCCCGACAATCCTATTTGGGTGAATGCTGATAGTTCGCTCTTGGCGCGCGTGTTTGGCAATCTGATAAACAACGCATGCGTGCACAATCCTGATGGGGTTACCGTACGGCTGACGTGCGACCACACTGAAAGCGAGGCGGTGATTGCTGTGGCGGATGACGGAACAGGGATCCCCGAATCCTTGCGCGATCAGGTATTTGAGCCGTTTGTTACCAGCAATGATGCGCGTGAATCGGGCAAGGGGACGGGATTGGGGCTTTCTATCGCCAAGCGCTTCGTCGATTTGCAGGGCGGAACGATTGGCGTTTCGCCCCAACCGGAAACTGGTTTTAAAACCGAGATAGTCGTAACTCTTCCGTTGGCATAGCATGTTTCGTTAAGAAATCTTAAGGCTCTCTTCAGCCTGGGCAAAGGATAGCTTCTCATAGTGGAGGCTGCATGTCTTTGTTTTAAGGAGCGCTATGAAGAAACCCCTGATATGTTGCGTTGCGTTAACCACCTTGCTCTGTGCTGGCGTCGGGTTGTCGGGATGTGTCGCAAGCCAAGAGGATCACGCTGAAAACGATTCGGTTGATAGCGAATTTGCAGACGTACGATACGACGCCCCGAAAGAACGCGTTTTGGTTGCGGCCGGAGGCAGCGACGAAAAAGACTCGAGAGAGATAGTTTGTTGGGGCGATAGCATGACCGAGGGTGCTGGTCGTGATTCGGCTGTAATCACAACCGGCGGTGGGGTTTTTGATGCGAGCTATCTGTCGTATCCCGAGGTGCTTCAAAAGCTGACGGGTATAACCACCTGCAATTTTGGCGTGTCAGGTGCAACGTCTGAGGAGATTGGCATCATGCAGGGAGGCATTAAGGCAAACCGCAAAGATGCGAGCATCGTAGTCGATGAAGAAGTTGTCGAGCTGGCAAAGCGGCATCCAGGAACCATCTTGGTGCTGGAAATTGGAAGCAACGGCGGTTGGGGTGGCGATTATGCTACGCTCATAGAGCAGTATCGTGCGATTATCAAAAACTCTGGATGCGAGAATTTCATTATTATTGGCGATACCGACGATCCGGGGACTTCGTATGGCGATTGGAAGCAAGAGGCTTTTGAACCGGGCGAGGGCGGTCGTCAAACCGACTGGGAAACCGCGCTGGCTGCGGAATTCGGGGACCATTTTATAAACATGCGCCAATTTCTTATCGAAGATGGTTTGGAGACTGCGGGGCTTGTGCCGACCGACGAAGACGCGGAAGATGCTGCGGCTGGCTGCATATCCATGCAGCTGCGATCTGACTGGACCCATTTGAATTCCTACGGATACTACGCGAAAGCGCAAGCGGTGTACCAACGAGGTGTTCAACTGGGTTATTGGTAAATCCAAAGAAACCTTTAGGAAGTGTTTAGAAAACGAAAAGGTTGCTCTCTTACTGTAGAACATGAAGCAAATACGGTAAGAGAGGTTTCTTATGAAACTCAAGAGCAATGTGCTGGAATATTTGGCCGAGGCCGCGCAGCGGACACCGGGCGGTACGGCGGTTGTCGACGAGTTCGGCAGCTATACCTATAAGCAGCTGCAAGACGATAGCGCAGCATACGGCGCGGCGCTGGCCAAATACGACGTGGCAAATCGTGGCGTGGTCATCATGGTTGAAAAAAGCTACGACACGCTTGCCATCATGCTGGGGACGTTGTTTGCATCCGGGTATTACGTGCCGGTTGATCCGTCGGTTCCCCCTGCGCGGCTTGCGCACATTGTCGGGGCATTGGGCAATCCGCTTCTGGTAACCACCGAAGAAACGTTGTGCGGCCTTCAGCTTGAGAATGCGTGCGAAACCGTTTCTTTGGAGGCGCTGCACAGCTTGCGCGCCGGGATGCAGCGACGTGACGCGGTTGAGCCGATGTCGCTTTCGATCGATCCGGCATACGTTCTGTTCACCTCTGGGTCGACGGGCGTCCCTAAGGGCGTGGTTGTCAGTCACGGAGCCATTATCAGCTTCATTGACGAATTCGTATCGGAATTCAAATTCGAAAACGGCGATCGGTTCGCCAACCAAGCGCCGTTTGACTTCGACGTGTCCGTTAAAGATATTTTCGGAAGCTTGGCGGTGGGTGCAACGCTCGTCATCGTGCCGCGCCGTTTGTTCATGCAGCCGCAAGCTTTGGTTGAGTTTCTGGACGAGCAACGCGTGACCGTGATGATTTGGGCGGTTGCGGCTTTGTGCATGGTCAGCTCGTTTCGGGCAATTGCCGGCAATTCGCTTTCGACGGTTCGAAAGGTGCTGTTCAGCGGCGAGGTTATGCCGCGGGCGCACTTAAAATCCCTGCTTGAGTCCTTGTCGAATGCCGAATTCGTCAACCTGTACGGTCCGACCGAAATTACGTGCAATTGTTTGTACTGCCGTGTTGATCGCGCACGCGTCGACACCGCTGAGCTTCCCCTCGGGAAGGCGTTTGGGCATTGCGAAGTCATGGTGGTCGACGAGGCAGGCCATCGTATTGTCGAATCGGGCCGGAAGGGCGAGCTCATCGTGCGAGGCCCTTCGCTGGCATTGGGCTATATCGGTAATCGCGAAGCGACGGAAAAGGCGTTCGTGCCCAACCCCCTCAATTCCCTCTATGGCGAGCGCGTGTACCGCACGGGAGATAATGCAATGCTCACGAATGAGGGCGACTTGGTCTTTTGCGGGCGTAAGGACAATCAGGTCAAATACCAAGGGCATCGAATAGAACTGGAAGAGATCGACAAGGTGTTCGAGGGATTCTCCGACGTCGATAGGTGTCGATGCGCCTTCGATTCCAAGAAGAATCGGCTGTGCGTGTTCTACGAGGGGTCGGCTTGCGAGAAGGAGCTTCCCAAGCGCGCCTTGTCAAAGCTTCCCGTTTTCATGAGACCGGCAAGCGTCGCGAAGGTGGAGAACATGCCTCTGAACAAGAATGGAAAGGTCGACCGTGCAATGCTCCTGGAATTGCACGGCGAGCCAACGAAGCGAGCGAGGGCTGTCCGATGATCGACGACGCGACGTTGCGAGAGGCGCTCGACGTATGTCCAACGCCCGTATACCTCTTTGACCAGCGGGCCCTTAACGACCGGATCGCCCATTTGCGAGCATTGCTTCCTTCCCACGCCAAGATCTGCTATGCGATGAAAGCAAACCCCTTCATCGTTCGGGAAGCATCGTTTCTGGTGGATTGCATAGAAGCGTGCTCGCCAGGCGAGTTGCGCATTTGCGCAAGTGCGGGCGTGCCGTTCGAAAAAGTAGTGCTTTCAGGCTTGTGGAAGGATCGTTGCTGCTTAGACGAATTGTTCCAAGCGGGCCGCATTCCCCATAGATTCACGATCGAGTCTCCCCAACAGTTGAAAGACCTGGTCGAACTTGCCAACGAATACGGCAGGCAGACGGACGTGCTTTTCAGGTTGAGTAGTGGAAACCAATTCGGCGTAGATTCCACCATGCTGAAAAAGCTGGTTGACAGCTGCAAAGACGATCCGTTCGTTAGCATTCAGGGTATTCAGTACTACTCGGGCACGCAGAAAACGTCGCTCAAAAAGCTTGATAGGGAACTGAGCAAGCTGCACTGCGTCGTGGCCGAAGTGGAGGCCTCCTGCTTGGTGAAGCTGAACGAGATCGAGTACGGTCCCGGGTTTCCCGTCGAGTACTTTGATGAGGACGAGCAGCGGGCTCGATGCATGCAAGACGCCCCGATTGCTGAACTTGCAACGCTGCTGAACGGCTTTCCTTTCGAAGGGGACATCGTTCTCGAGTTGGGTCGCAGCATCGCAGCGGATTGCGGAACGTATCTAACCAGCGTTGTGGATGCTAAAACGACGAGCGGGCAAAACTACGCGATCATCGACGGTGGCATGCACCAGATTTCGTATTACGGGCACTCGATGGCTATGAAGTGCCCGGTTTTCAGAAAGGTTGATACGGCGGCAGGCGTTTCGCAACCTTGGAATATATGCGGGGCGCTTTGCACGGTTAACGACATCATTGCAAAGCACGTGCCGATCGTCGATTTGTCCGTGGGAGACGTGCTCGCGTTCGCTCGGGCGGGCGCTTACTGCGTGACGGAGGGCCGGGCGCTGTTTTTGAGCCGCGACCTTCCGTCGGTGGTCGTGCGTGATGTTTCAGGAGACATGCACGTAGTACGCCATCGTTTGGAAACAGCCCTGTTCAATTCATCGAAAAGGTCGCAGGATAACGCGGCGGAACAAGACAAAAAGGAGAACTGATCATGAAACGTCAAATCATCGAGATTCTCGAAGACATCAACCCGGGCGCGGATTATGAGATGTGCGTCGATCTTATCGATTCACGCTGCATTGACTCGCTGACGATGGTCGCCCTTGTGGCCGAACTCGAAGACGCATTCGACGTCGAAATACCGCCTGTTGAAATCGTTCCCGACAATTTCAATTCGGTTGATGCCATGTGCATCCTGATGGCGCGCCTGCAAGCAGAGCAAGACTAGCCTGCGCGAATCGAGCGAGTAGGGAACCGTTTTAATGACGTCGTATTATTCCGCCCTTTTCTTCACGGCCTTTTTGCCGATTGCGGTCATGTTGTACGGCATAGCTCCAAGGCGTTTTAGGTGGGCGGTGCTGCTGCTGGCCAGCTACGGCTTTTTCTTCGCCCTGAGCGGCGCGCTTGTTGCGTTCGTTGCTCTGTCGACGGTGGTCGTGTACGCATGCGCCCGCATGATAGACGCCAACCTTGAAAAGAAAAACCGGCAACCGGCAAAGGCTAGCTCGGGCAAGCGTGAGATGCGCGAGGCCTGCAAGCGAAAGAACCGGCGCATCGTTGCCGGGGCGGTCGTCATCAATATCGGTATTCTGGCCGTTTTGAAGTACTCGGGTTTCTTCGGAGTGTCCCTGGCCTCGGTGCTTGCGGCCTTCGGCATTTCGGTTGACCTTGCCATCCCCAGCTTCGCCTTGCCCATCGGAATCTCGTTTTATACGTTGATGGCCGTTTCGTACGTTATGGACGTGTACCGCGAGCGCACGAAGGCCGATAAAAACCTTGGACATGTGGCGCTGTTCCTGGCATTTTTCCCGGGAATCATGGAAGGGCCGCTCAGTAGGTACAACGACGTTGCTCCAAGTCTTACTGCGGGCGAACCGCTGAATCGGAAGAACCTGTACGCCGGAACCTTGCGCATCGTATGGGGCATGGCAAAGAAGATTATCGTTGCAGATCGGTTGAATGCGTTCGTGAAGCCGGTGTTCGACAACTACGGTTCGTATGATGGCGGCGTCATAGCCCTTGCGGCGATTCTGTACACCATTCAGTTGTACTGTGATTTTTCGGGGACGATGGACGTTGCCCTGGGCATGGGTCGCGTGTTCAACGTG
>NZ_DBFOSR010000103.1:0-2761 GCF_048427265.1 Paraeggerthella sp. | reverse complement strand
CGTGACCAGCAGCAACGTGCCGGGCCACGCATCCAGCAAGTCCTCCACCGCGGCAAGCATATCCGTATCCAGGTCGTTGCCCGGCTCGTCCAAAATGAGCACGTTCGGCTCATCCAGCAGAATCAACATCAAGGCAAGGCGGCGCTTTTGACCACCCGACAAATCGCACACCGGCTCGTTCAGGTCGGCGTTCGTGAAGCCCAGGCGCTCCAGCAGCTGACCGGGCGTCATCTCCTTGCCGTCGAGCATCGTACGGCGATTGTAGCGTCCGACAACCTGGCGCACGCGATCGTCTCCCAAGCTGGACAAGTCGTCCAAATGCTGGGACAGCACAGCGAAACGCACGGTCTTGCCAATCTTCACCAAACCGGACGTAGGCGCCTGCAATCCTTGAATGGTGCGTAGAAGCGTGGTTTTACCTGCGCCGTTCGCGCCCACGATGCCGTAGCGGTCGCCCGGCCCGATAATCCACTCCACATCGTCGAGAATCGGCTGATCGGCGCCGTCAAAGCGCACGGTCACGTGCTCCAGATCCACCACCTGCTTGCCTAGGCGCGCCATTGCCATGCGCTTGAGCTCCAGTTCGTTGCGCAAGGGAGGAACGTCGGCGATCAGCTCCTGAGCCGCGGCCACGTGGAACTTCGGCTTCGTTGCGCGAGCACGGGCACCACGCGACAGCCAAGCCAGCTCGCGACGCAGCGCGTTCTGCCGCTTCTGCTCGGCCAATGCCGCCAGCCTATCCCGCTCGACGCGCTGCATGATGTACGCCGAGTACCCGCCCTCGAACGGCTCGACCACCTTGTCGTGCACTTCCCACATGCTCGTGCACACTTCATCAAGGAACCAACGATCGTGCGTGACAACCAAAAGGGTACCTTGTCCCTGCCGCCAACGACGCTTCAGATGGTCGGCCAACCAGGTGATGGCGCGCACGTCCAGGTGGTTCGTGGGCTCGTCAAGCGCAAGCACGTCCCAATCGCCGATAAGCAAGCGAACCAGGTCCACCCGGCGGCGCTGCCCGCCGGACAGCGTGCCCACCTGCGCATCCCAAGGAATGTCGGACGCCAAGCCGGCGATGATCTCGCGGATGCGCGCATCGCCCGCCCATTCGTATTCAGCACGATCTCCCACAACGGCGCGCTCGACGGTGTCTTCATCGCGCAGGGCGTCGGACTGAGCCAACACGCCCACGTGCACGGCCCCGTTCCTTAGAACGCGCCCCTCGTCAGGATCTTGCGCACCGGCCAGCAATGCGAGCAGCGTCGATTTTCCGTCGCCATTGCGTCCGACGATGCCAACGCGATCGCCCTCCTCGACGCCAAGAGACACGCTCTCGAACACCTCTTTGGTCGGGAATTCCACCCGAACCTTCTCGCAGCCAAGCAAAAACGCCATATGATTCCGTCCTTCGCAAAGTATTCGCGCTCTATGATAGCAAACCCATCGCGAAAGAACGCAGGCGAACGCCCTGCGGCAACATTGCGGTGCATGGCGCCCTTCACGAACGAAACGTGCGATCTTCGGCGACGAGCGACGGCAAACGTCGGCCCGCTTTCGCGAAAAGCGCCGCACGGTGCAGCAGGCGTTACATCATGACCGCAACGGCAACCACGAAAGCCACCGTCAACACGAACCCGCCCGCCATGATGGCCCAAACCGCAGGGCGTCCCCAGTTCATGGTCCAGCCGATGCCGAACCGTTCGGGCAAGAACAGGCTGGGATCATCGGGGTTGAAGTAGAACACGCCCAGCTTCCAGTGCTCGTCGTCGTCGGCCAAGAGCTTTTCCGAGCCGCCCATGCGCGCGAACACGCGCGCGCCGCCTTGCCCGTACACCACGCTGATCACGATGGATCCCACCACCAACGCCAGCGCCAGCACCACCACGAACACGCCCGCTTCAGCTATGCCAATCACGCCGATGAACGCAAGCTCCATAACCGGCCCCAGCAAGCTGAGAATCAGGCCGCCCACCACCAGCAGAATGCTCTGAGCGCGCGCGAACATACCGTACGCCAGCGCAGACGTGGCGGGCGCACCCGGGTCGGATGGCTTCTTCGACCGCAGGATAGTCCAATGGGAAAACGCCATGCAAGCCGCCATGAAAGCCACTATGAGCACGGGTGCCAGGACCACGAACGGGGATTTCTCCATGTAGTCCGTCACCTCGCCCTGGAAGTTAACATGTTGCGGAATCAGATCGGGCATCTGCGCATAGCCCACCGCGCCGATGAGCAGCGTAACGGCCATGACCGGCACGTACAGCAGGTTCCACTTGAGCGACACCGCGCGAGGCACCGGCGCGTCGCCCACCACCGCCACGGACTCCTGCGCTTCGGCCTTCCAGCCGCGCTCCTTTTTATAAACGTTCACCTTGGCGCGGAAGAACAGCATCAGTCCGTAACTGCAAGCGCAGATCAGCAGCGTACCCGCGCAAAGCGTCGCAAGGGTAACGGCAGGATTCTGCATACATGCGCCCCATGCGCCGACGGCCGTCAGGATTGCGGTAAGTCCCAGCATGGCGATCGCGTACCGGCGCTTGAGCGACCGCAGGTACGGATCGCGCGCGGCTGCATCGGGCACGGTAACCGCGAAGACCTCGCCGCGCCGCATGAGAAACGACGTCACCACCGTCATGAGGCCGGTCAGCGGGACCAGCGACATCGTGAGAACAAGCATCGCCGATGCGAATTTAGTTGCAGGTGCCTCCATAGCGATACCTTATCCTTCCGTCCCGAAAACCCCGGATCCCCCGCGCACGGT
>NZ_DBFOSR010000102.1:0-4606 GCF_048427265.1 Paraeggerthella sp. | reverse complement strand
TAGCGCGCCTGCCGATCGTTACCTTGTTGAATTTTGAGGTGCACGCGGATTATTTTTCGCGCCGAATAATGGGTGCGCGAAGTTTGCCGAGTGAGTTTTGCGCGCGCATGCGTGTCGCGTTGCCGAAACGGGCGCCCGCTGCCAAAACGAGCGAGTTTTGCGGGTGCGTGCCGCTGGATTGCCAGAACGGACGAGTTTTGCGGGTGCCGCGCGGGTCCGCTGTCAAAACAGACGAGTTTTGCGGGGATTTTTCGCCCTGGCGGCGTGGGTTGCTGACAAGCGTTTTACATCGTGCCTGGTCATCGAGATGCGATGTGGCTTTATCCTCATTTGAGGACCAGCAAAACTCGCTCGTTTTGACAGCGGCTGGACTTCGGAGCCCCGGACTCGGGGGATTTAAGGTTCCGAAAGCCCGAAGCTCTGGAAATCAAGGTTCGGGGACTCCAAGGTTTCGGGGGTTTGGGGATTCGGAACCCCGGACTCCGGGGATTCGGCACCAAGGCTCTAGGGGCCCAGCCCCAGCCCAGCCCCAACCCCAGCCAACCCAGCCAGTCCCAACTCCTTCGCGCACCCCGCCTGGCGCCGAGGGCGGCACCCCGCTGCGGTCCCTCCCCGAATCGCCGCGATTTCGCGTCCAGCGCAATCCTGCCTTCTGCCGCCAGGATCACGCGCCTCGCAAAGGTCCTGCACCTCGCCGATTGGCCTGTGTGCTTTCGCGGAAGAGCGGTTGGAGAATGCTATGATAGCCGTTACACGAAAATGCATGAATTACGGGAACCATGGGAGAAAGGGCGGAGCAGCTATGCTCTTGTGCGCACAGTACGTTCTTCCCATCACGTCCGAGCCGCTGCATAACGGCGCGGTGCTCGTTCGCGACGGGGCTATTCGCGACATCGGCTCGATCGACATGCTCAAGCTGCGCTACCCCGACGAGGAAGTGGTCGACTTCGGCATGGCCGCCATTATGCCGGGTCTTATCGATTTGCACACGCATCTTGAGAACGCGGTCATGCGCGGAATCGTGCATGACGTTCCCTATACCACGTGGATCATGTCCATGATGGAAAAAAGCGCGAAGATGGACGTGAGCGACTGGTACGACTCCGCTATCCTGGGCGGTTTGGAAGCGCTTTCCAGCGGCATCACGTGCGTTGCGGACATCACGGCAACGGGCGCGGCGTGCACGGCCACGCAGAAGCTGGGCATGCGCAGCGTCATCTACCGCGAGGTGGGCGCCATGGACAAGCGTCGCGTGGACTACGCGATGCGCCTGGCGGAAAACGACATCATGCACTGGCGCGAGGAAGTGGACGGCGACCGCATCACCATCGGCGTGGCTCCCACGTCCATGTACGCATGCCATCCGTCCGTGTTCGGCAAGATATCCGAGTTCGCTCGCCGCGAGAACGTCCCCGTCGCCATGCACATGGCGGGCAACCGCGAAGAGTACAACTTCATCAAGTACGGCTCCTCGCCGTTCTCGGTGCACACCATGGACCAGAAGCGCGGTTTCGTTGAGATTCCGCCGTGGCTTCCCACGGGTACCACGCCGGTTCGTTATGCGCTGAACTGGGGCGCGTTCGAATCCGACAACGTGCTGGCCATTCATTGCGTGCATGTTGACGACAAGGACATTCAGAAGCTCAAGGAATACGACGTGGGCGTGGCCGTGTGCCCGCGCTGCAACGCGCAGCTGGGCATGGGCGTTGCCCCCATCGACAAGTTCATGCGCGCCGGCTTGCGCATGGGCCTGGGCACCGATTCGCCTGCCGCAACCGACTCCACGGACATCCTCATCGAGATGCGCATCGGCATGTTGGTGCAGCGCGCTGTGAACGTGGGCACCTTCCTGGATTCGCAGACCATGCTGGAGATGACCACCATCGGCGCGGCGCGCGCGTTGAAGCTTGACGACAAGATCGGCTCGCTGGAAGTGGGCAAGCGCGCCGACATCGTGGCGCTTGACCTGTCGGGTTCGCATCAGACGCCCACAAGCGATCCGGTTTCGGCCGTCGTGAACGCGTGCAGCGGCTCGGACGTGCTCATGACCATGGTCGACGGCGTTTCGCTGTACGAGAAGAACAAGTGGAACGTGGGCGTGGAGGTTGCCAAGAACATCGCCCGCGTCATCGAGATCCGCGGTAAGTTGAGGGTATAGCACATGGGAACGAATCAAAAGCTGACGGCAAAGCAGAAGAGCGACCGCATCAAGGCCGCTCAGGAGCGCGAGCGCAAGGACAAGGAGCGCCGAGAGGCCGCCGAGAAAACCAAGAAGCTGTTCACGATCGTGATATGCGTGATCTTGGTTTTGGCGCTGGGCATCCCAACGGTGGCCCTTGCGTTTTTGGGGACCGGCTCGTAGGCGCTGGTTTCCGGGTTGTTCGGATGAAGGCGGGGCGGACGCATGTGCGTTCGCCCCGTGCGTTTTTTGGCGTTGGTGCGTGCGTACGCGCCGCAGGAGTCGGCCGGTTTCGGTTCCGGGCATGTGGCGCGTACGTTGCTTCCTGGGTGCGAGTTCCGGGCGCATCGTCGGTGCGGGCGTCCCGTGATTTCATGACTTCGATTGTTGCCGCTGCGGCGATCACGGTGCTCGTCGTGCCCGGTACGCCCCGATGCCGGGGAGTTCTCGCACACTTTTTATTGCCAAGTAGACTCCTTTGCCTTACGCGGGCGCGGTTGTGATACTATAAATCGTTGCCGCGCAGAGGCGCGGCGTTGAGAAGATGATAAGACCGCACAAAGGGGTTTGCTTTGTTTGGTATCGGTGGATTCGAGTTATTCCTCATTCTGCTGTTCGGGTTCCTTATTTTCGGGCCCGATAAGCTGCCAGCAATGGCTAAGACGTTGGGGAAGGCAATCAGCAAGTTCAGAAGCGCTCAGGAAGAGATGAACAAGGTCATCAAGACGGAAGTCTACGACCCCACCTCTGACGAGCCGTTCAAGAACCCGCTCGAGGCCCTGTCGAAGGTGTCCGAGATCGGCAAGGACGACAAGAAGGAAGAGAAGACCGAAAGCTTCTCGGAGCGCAAGGCTCGTTACGACAAGGAGCGCGCGGCCAAGAAGGCTGCCGAGGCCGAGAAGGCCGCGGAGGCGCCGGCTGCCGCTGCTGCGACGGCCGCGGCTACGACGGCCGCTGCTGCGTCTGCGACGCCGAAGCCCATCGCGAAGCCGGACGGGTCGTTCGAAACGCCGAAGCCTGTCGAGGCTGCTGCCGCGCAGCCGGCAACCGCCGACGCCGCCTCCAAGGCCAAGCCCTCGCCCGACGAGCTGTACGGCACGAAGCCCGCAGCCAAGGCGTCGACGCCCGCCGCGAAGGCCCAGCCCGCACCCGCCGCCAAGCCTGCTGCAACCGCGACGGCCGCCAAGCCCGCAGCTGCCAAGCCGGAAGCCAAGGCCCCGGCGAAGTCCGCCGCGAAGAAGCCTTCTGCCGCTAAAAAGCCCGCAGCTGCCAAGACCGATGCTGAGAAGGCCGCCGCACGTTCCGCTGCGGCGAAGAAGGCCGCCGCTACGCGCGCCGCAAACAGGAAAGCCGCTGAAGCTGCCAAAGCTGCGGCCGAGAAGAACGAGAAGGGGGAATAAGCCATGCCTATCGGACCGGCACGTATGCCCCTGTTCGACCACCTGGGCGAGCTGCGCATGCGCTTGGTGCGCATCATCGCTTGCTTGGCTATCGCGGTGGTCGTGTTCTACATGGCGACGCCCATCATGGGCCAGTTCTTGCTGCTGCCTATTTCCGAATTCTTGCCTCAAGATGCAAGCGGGTTTGCATCGTTGCAGGCCATCGACCCCTTTGAGGCGTTCTCGACGCGTTTCAAGATTTCGCTGTGGGCCTCGCTTGTTGCCTGCGCTCCGGTGATCTTGTGGCAGATCCTCGCTTTCTTCCTGCCAGCGCTGAAGCCGAGCGAGCGCAAGTGGTTCATCCCCACGTTTGCCGCCGCCGTGGCCCTGTTCATCTTCGGCACGGTGTTCTGCTACCTGATCATCCTGAACCCGGCGTTCCAGTGGCTGACGGATCAGGCGGCAGGCCTGGGCACCGTCGCGCCGCGCATGTCGTCGTACATCGACATGATCATCAAGTTCGAGCTGGGCTTCGGCGTGGCGTTCGAGCTTCCCCTGGTCGTGTTCTACCTGGTCATCTTCGACGTGGTGCCCTATAAGAAGCTGCGCGGCAGCTGGCGCATGGTCTACGTGGTGCTCATGGTCATTTCCGCCATGGCCACGCCCGACGCCTCGCCGGTCACCATGCTGCTCATGTTCGCTGCCATGATCGGCATGTACGAGGTCAGCCTGCTTATCTCGCGCATCGTTCTGAGCAAGCGCATCAAGAAGCAGAACGAGGAGATCGAGCGCGAAGAAGCCGAAGAGGCGGCGCAGGATGCCGCATTAGCCAAGACGAAAGCAAAGAAGGCCAAGAAGTAACGGTTCTCTGATACTGCGTTTGTTTATGACGGCCTGTCGCGTTTGCGGCAGGCCGTTTGCGTATTCCGAGTGGCGTTCGCGCCAAGGCTTCGCATCTTGGCTTCGCGCGCCGCGAACATTCGGATACTATGGGCGGGGACGAAAAACAAGTGCGAAGGAGCGGCATGCACGAATTAGGGATCATGAC
>NZ_DBFOSR010000101.1:0-12088 GCF_048427265.1 Paraeggerthella sp. | reverse complement strand
AACGCGCAAGCTAGCAGCTTTCCAAAAGCATCCGAGCAAGGCTGCGATAGCGCTCGGCCATTGCCGAGTCGGGAAGCGCCGCCACAACGGTCTTGCGAAGCTCTTCAGCTTGCTGAACCTCCGGACTTCGAGGCAAAGAAGCAACCAGGGAAGTGCCCATCTCCGCACAGGCAGCCTCCACCGTAGCGCGCTCGTCCTTCACGTTTCGCTCGTTCAGGATAACGCCGCGCACCCGAGCGTAGCCCTTGTTCCGGTACGCCGCTACGGCTCGGTTTATGTTGTCCGCAGCATACAAAGCCATCATCTCCCCCGATGTCACGATGTACACGTCTTCGGCATAACCGCCGCGTATGGGCATGGCGAACCCTCCGCACACCACGTCGCCCAACACGTCGTACAGCACGAAATCAGGCTCGTAGGTCTGAAACGCCTTCAGCTCGTCAAGGCGCTCGAACGCCGCGATGATGCCCCGGCCCGCGCACCCGATACCCGGAGGAGGACCGCCCGCCTCAACGCACAGCACCCCCGTATCGCTGCGCACCACGATATCCTCCAGCTTCACGTGCCCGCCTTTTTCCTTGATGGCATCCAAAACCGTAAGGATGCGAACGCCCCCCGTCAGGTTCTTCGTCGAATCCGACTTGGGGTCGCACCCTATCTGCATGACCGTGAAGCCCTGCTCTGCAAGGGCGGCGGAAACGTTCGACGTCGTGGTCGACTTCCCTATACCGCCTTTGCCGTAAAATGCTATCTTCTTCACCGACTCGCCTTCTTCCGCACCATAGTATGCTCTATCGTCGCGAGCGCCGCAGAAAGGGCGTCCGGTCCCACGGCGGGCGCCGGATTCGTCCAATACAAGCGGCTGGAAACCGCAACGTGGGGAACGCCCACGTACGCCACCTCGCAAGGAATGGCCTCCTGAAACAATGGATCGCCGATCACCACGTCGTACCCACGATCAACAACGTGCTCGCAAAATTCACCTTCGCTTGAAAACGACCGGTCGCCCTCGAGCATCAGCTCGTCGTCCATACCGAAGAAGCTGGCCACCGTGCAGTCAGCGCCCGAAACCTCTCGCATCAGGCCGGCGCGAAAGGCGTTGGCCCATACTTGCTGGCCGACAATCAACACCTTCACGCCGCATGCCGGTTCGCACGGATTCCCGACGCCGCCCAAAGGCTTTGCCGAGAACTGCGCTTTCCAAGAATCGGAAGACGCCTGAAAGCCATCGGGAGCCATCCATCCCGCACGGCAAGGCCCCACGGGCAAGGCGCACGTCCAAGGCGTGCCGAACGTTTGCTCAAGCCAGCGGGCCGACGCAAGGGCAGCCACCGAAACAACCACGTTGACGTGCGCCTCCGCAAGACGCTCGACGTCTTCGAGCGAATAGTCCATGCCAAGCGTGCAGATCACTCGGTAGCCCTCCCTCTCCACATGTTCACGTAAAACGGAAAGCTGATCGGGCCCCCAAAGATCAAGCGGTATCGCCCCTAAGATGTTCGCAGACGGGGCGACGCTTCGAGGAGCCGGCTTCGCGTAGCGCCTGCACAGCTCCATCATCACCATGCTCGCACCGCGATCGTAGGCGGTCATGCCCGTGGTTTCGAACGCGAAGCAAGGCAAAGACAGCCGATCCTCCAAAGCCGCAGCAACCGCTTTATGATCCGTGCCGATAATCGCCGCTGCCGGGCTGGCGAGCAAGGCGAGGTATCGAGAACCTTGCAGCCCCTCTATGAGGGGAAGCGTTTCCTCCAGGAACTCCTCATCCCCGAATATGGCCCGAACATCCCGCAGCCCGCTCGAAAGCACGAGCGAGGTTTTTTCGAAGTAGCGCGGCTCATCGTAGCCAGCGCAATTGGCAAGACACCCGCTTGCTCCGTTCACCACAATGGTTCCCTGCAAATCGTACAGAACCGACACCGCTCCCGAATAGTCGGGGGCAAAGGCCGGCAGAACGTCGAAATAATGAAGCCCGTCCATGTGCTCTCCTTCTTGGGCGCCCGCCCTGGAACAAACGTCGCCGCGCACGCATTCGCACAATGCGACAAGCATGCCCGACGCTCCTACACCACAAGGCTGCTGCTGGTCAGAGCAGCCTCGAACCCATCGGATACCTCGCAAGGGCGCACCAGCATGCGCAACAGCTCGACACCGCCCTGAAAGCCGAACAGCGGCAATTCGAATCCTATATCGGCGTACTGCGTGCAATTCGAGTAGTACGCAGCATCCAATCCCACCGCCACATCCACTTCAGGAGCCGTTTCGTGCATGAACAGAGCGCGTCTCGACTCGGGCGGCAGCACGACGATCTGAGGGGCCTTTTGCTGCAACCACGAAAGCTGCTCCATGCACGTGCGCGAAAGAGCGTTCGCATACACCGACTCGACCCTCATCCCGCACTCCGTCAAAAACCGAGCCAGCTCAAAAGGGCTTGCCAAGTGGGACGAGCCCACGGAAACGCGCAGACCCTTCAAGCGGGAAGCAAGCAACCCGATCTCCGCCATGGCCTGGTCGCGCGCTTGCTGCCAGGAAAGCGCGACCTCCAGCTTCTTCTCAAGGCGTTCGTAGCTTCGAGCTACCAAGGAGGGCAGCACATGAAGAGGAAAGCGAAGGCTCTCCATGCCCAGACGATCGTGCAAGGAATCGCACGCGATCGCCGCCGCGTCATGCGCAACCAAGTTCAAGCGGGACGCCGAAAGCGCCTGGAACTCCTCGTAGGTTGCGCAATCGGCCACGTTCGCCAATCTATAGCCCGCCCGAGCAAGCACAGCATGGGCCTCCGAAGACGGATGCACGTTCGAGAAGATGCCGCACAAGTTCAGAATCGCAGGCTGGCCGCCCGCCCCCGAAGAAGACGAGGAAACGTTGCCCTGCTTCGAAGGTTCCAAAAAGCTGTAAACCGTGCGCAACGCCCGAGGCAACGGCGGCAGGGATCCTTCGCTTCTGATGGGGTTCATAGCCGAAACCTGCACCGGCAGCCCGCAAGCATCCTGCACGTCCGAAGCGATCAGATCGAAATCCGAACCCAGCAGATCGTCGATGCAGCTGTACACAATGGTAAGGGCACTGGGCGCATATCGATCCACGATGAAGCGCGCGGCATTCGCCACTTGGTCCAGATGCGATCCAAGCGACACCGCCTCATCTTGAACATGCAAGGCATGGATCCTCGCGCGATCGCGCCCGTGAAGATACGCCGCCACCAACCCGTGCCGGCCGCAGCCCTGAGGGGCAACGAACAGAACATGGCTTCCGGGCACCAGGCATGCAACGCGAGGAATGCCGTATCCTCCCGTCGCAGGCGAGTAAAAGCACAGATCGGATCCTTTGTTGAGCAAGAGAGGCTTCCCTTCGGAATCAACCTTGATCTCCGTAATAGGAATACCCTTCGGGGGCAGCGACTGCGCATCGAGGCAAGGGGCTTTCATCATGTCCTCCTCAAGGGAATAACGGCATCGTACGCGCGCCCGTCCTCAACGCAGGAGAGCAACTGCGCGTCGACGCCGTAATACTGGGAAATGCTCCGGCGGTTCAGCATGTCTTTGACCGGCCCGCAAGCATGTCCCTCGCGTCCGATCAGCAAAGCCTGGTCGGCAACGCGCAGGGCATGCGCCGGATAGTGGGTATTCATGACGATGGAAAGGCCGTCCTTTGACGCCAAGCGCTCTACCAGGTCAAGAACGTGGATCTGATTGCGCATGTCCAAGTTCGATTCAGGCTCGTCCATGATCAGCACAGAAGGCTCCTTCACCAACGCCCGAGCAATAAGGACCATCTGCAGCTGCCCGCCCGAAAGCTGATGGCACGAGCGCCGCGCAAGCGAGGCGATGCCCATGCTCTCGAGCAAACCTTCCGCACGAAGGTAGTCGTTCTTCGAAGGCGTTCTTCCGAAAGCAACGTACGACGAGCGCCCCATGACCACAAGATCGAGCACGGTATGGCTGAACACCATGCTGCGAGCTTGCGGGACGTAGCTGATTTCCTTCCAAAAATCAGCCGCAGACACGTCGCGTACCGGCCGATCGCCAAGAAAGAACTCCCCTTCCGTAGGAGAGAGAAACCGCATAAGGCAACGCAAAAGCGTCGTCTTCCCCACGCCGTTCGAACCCAAGACCGCCAAAACGCTGCCAGCCGGAACTTCGAACGAAACATCCTGGAACAAAGGGCTTCCGCCCGCATAGCAAAACGCCACCGATTTAGCCCTAATCACTCCAAGCACCCCCGGTTCGCCGCAAGAGGACCGCGAAGAACGGCGCTCCCACGATAGCCGTCAGAATAGACAGCGGTATCTCGGCCGGCGTTGCCGCACGCGCGCCCGTGTCGATGAGGACCATGAAAACCGCGCCGACCAGAACGCATGCGGGCAAAAGAAACTTATGGTCGTTCCCGGTCAGCATGCGAGCAAAGTGAGGAACGGCCAACCCCACGAACGTCACTATGCCGCATATCGAAACGGTAAGAGCGGCGATGACCGTAGCCGCCGAAATGACGACAAGGCGCAAACGCTTCACGTTCACCCCCAAAGACACGGCTTCGTCTTCAGGCAAAGAGAGCACGTTGAGTTTCCACCGAAGGCACCACAGAACGCCGATGCCGGCGATGATGGCGGGCCCAACGGTAATCACGTCGGTAACAGACGTTCCCGCAAGACTTCCCATCAGCCAATACGTGATCGCCGGCAGCGTGTTTTGCGGATCGGCCACAAACTTGACCAACGAAACGAGCGCCTGGAACACCGCGCCCACGATAACGCCCGACAGCACCAGCGTGAGAACGGTGCTCCTGCCTCTTCTGCGGCTCATGCCGTACGTGCAGGTTATGCCCGCAAATCCAAACAGGATGGCCATCACCTGGACCGCAAGCGAATCGCCAACCAGCAAGATGCCCAGAGCGGCACCGAAGCCGGCGGCAGCCGATACGCCCAAAATATCGGAGCTAACCAAAGGGTTCCCGAACATCGCCTGTAACGACAATCCGGCAACCGACAGCCCCGCTCCAACGATCATGGCCATAAAAAGCCGCGGGATCCTGATAGAGAACAGCACGGTGTAGGTCGTCTCGTTCGCCACGGGTTGCCCCGCCAAAACGGAGAGCAGTTCGTCAAGCGGAATGCCATAGCGCCCGAGGCACAAGGCCAGCGCTGCCGACGCAAGCAAAACGCCGATCAGGGCCCCTTGCATCAATCGCTGGTAGCGAATAGATTTGAACTTCATTGAACTCCTTGCAAACGTTGCGCAAAAAGGGATGCCCTGCATCTGCCGGAAGCATCAGCGGGCATCCCGAATCGCATGGTCAGCTATTTGGTGTTGCTGCTCTTGTACTGCCAATCAGCACCGCGAGCGGCTTCCGGATTGGAGGAAAGAACGCCTTTTACCTGGTCGTCAGATATATCGTAAGAATAGAACTCGTTGTAGTACGCCTTGATCTCGGCTTCCATGTCGTAGTCGAACAGATCCGGGTACAGCGTTTCGGACATCCACTTCAACATGAGCGGAGCGTCACCCGAAGGAGGGAACCAGCGATAGACTCCGATAGGCTCTTTGTACACGCGGCCCTCGCGCACTGCCTTCACGTTGCTCCAATCCTGTCCGGGGACCGTGTTGTTGTATAGATCCTCGGGCATGGTTTGGGAAAACGTGGTGATGATGATAACGTCGGGGTTCCATTCGTAAATCTGCTCCATGCTGATAGCGGGCGTGCCCGACAGCTCCGAGGCAACGTTCACGCCTCCGGCTGCGTCGATCCACCCCTGCCCGTAGTGGCCTTGGGCAGATGTGGTGATCTTCTTGTCATCGTGATTGAACAGGAAAAGCGTCCGGGGCTTGTCCTTCTCGTCGATAGAGGCCGTCTTCTGCGCGACCTCCTCCTTCACGCGTTTGCCGTAGTCGACAACGGCATCCGTCTTGCCCGTGCTCCCGAACATGCGGCCCATGATCTCGACCCATGAATCGAAGGTCACCAGGGCATCTCCGTCGCCTTGGGTCTTCACGCCAACGATGGGAATCCCTGCGGCTTTCATGGCGTCGCGCTGGTTGCCGTACTCGGCCCAATACATCACGGCATCGGGCTTGAGGGCAAGCAGCTCTTCGACGTTGATCTCGTCGCCCTGAACGAAGCTGCTGGGAACGTCAAGCAGATCGGGGTACATGGCAGCCATCACGGAATCTTTGATGGCGCTCGCTGAACCGGGGTGCATTCCGACCAGCTTGTCAAGCGGCTCGCCCGTAACGGCGTACACGCTGGGAAGCGGCAACGCCGTGGTAACGAAACGATCGATAGATCCGGGCAGTTGCTGCTCTTCCCCGTTTTGGTCAACGACGACTATCGGCTCTTTTTCGCCGCTGTTTTCAGCAGCTGGATCCTGGGGCGCAGAGCACCCCGTAGCGAACAAGCCTACCGCAGCAGCCAGAAGAGACAGCTGCACTATGCGCTTGGGCATACGACAACCTCCTAAAAGTTAGTTATAGTTAACTTCTTGAGATTATCCTAATGTCCGGTCGTTGTCCAGATGCGCTAGTCAATTCTGGGAAAGTGCGTCGATTCGACCCGCAACGCCCTGCGTTACTGGTACCGCAGCGACTCCACGGGATCGAGCTTTGCGGCGCGCCGAGCCGGGTAGTAGCCGAACACCACGCCTATGAGCACGCACACGCCCACCGCGCCCAAAACAACCTGAGGCGCCAGCACGGGCGCAACGGCCATGCCGGGTTGAACCACGCCGATCACGCTGCCCAGGCCCCACGCCGCCAAAAACCCGAACACGATGCCGAACAAGCCGCCCGTAACGCACAGCGCAACGGCTTCCAGCAAGAACTGCATCGTGACGTCGTGGCGACGCGCGCCCAACGATTTGCGCAGCCCGATCTCGCGTATGCGCTCGGTCACGTTCGTCAGCATCATGTTCATGATGCCGATGCCTCCCACAAACAGCGATATCGAAGCAACCGACCCCATGAGCAGCGAAAACGCCGACATCATGGTTTCCATCTGCTTGATGATGGAATCGAGCGAGGTCACGTACACGTCGCTTTTCTGCAAATTGAAGTACCGTGCAACGTAATCTTGGGTAGTCTCGACAAGCCGGTCCATGTCGGTGCCTTCCCGAGCGGCTCCGATAATCTGCGATACCCCGCCGCCCGCGCCGATACGCGTCTGCGCCGTGGTGTACGGCAGGTACATGGTCATGCCGCCCGACATGAACGACGTGGTGTCGAGCACGCCCACCACCGTGTAGTCATCGTTTCCCAGCCGAACGGACTTGCCCACGGCCTGCACGTCGGCGCTGCCGAAAAGATCCCTGATGGAGCTGCTGTCGATCACCACAAGGCGCGCTGTGCCCGCCTCTTCGCTCGCAGTGAAGAAGCGTCCCTCCTTGAGCTTCGAGCCGGTCACCTCGAAGTAGTCGGGCCGCACGCCCACGATGTTCGCGGGAGTCTTCTTGCCGTCCGATTTCGCAACTTCGGTAGACGAGTAAGATGCGCCCGTAATGGTTTCGTATTCCGGCATGCCGGAAGCAAGCTTGTCCAGATCGTCGAAGGTCACGCCCTGAGGCGCATAGGCGCCGATGGAAACCTGCCGGGCCTGGCTGAACCCAAGCTCGCCCATGAGCATGTTCTGGACCCCCGCTATGAGCGAGGTCATGGCGATGACCGCGGCGATGCCGATCACGATGCCCAAGATGGTAAGGAACGAGCGCCCCTTGTTGGCCGACAGGGCATGCCAGGTTTCGTAGAACAAATCCCCGATCTTCATCGTGCACCTCCCGCCAAGCTGACATGCGGGCCGTCGTAGAGCTTGCCGTCCCTGATGTGAACCACGCGGTCCGCATGCGCGGCCACGTCGGGTTCGTGCGTGATGAGGACGATGGTCTTCCCCTGGTCGCGCAGGCTCTTGAACGTCTCGAGCACCATGTCCCCCGTTGCAGTGTCCAGGTTGCCGGTAGGTTCGTCGGCTAAGATGAGCGCCGGGTCGTTCACCAGGGCGCGCGCGATGGCCACGCGCTGCATCTGGCCGCCGGACAGCTCGTTGCTGCGATGGTCGTACAGCCTTTGATCAAGCGAAACGCTGCGCAGCGCCGCATGCGCGCGGGCGGCGCGCTCCTTGCGCGGGCAGGCCGTGTACACAAGCGGCAGCATGACGTTGCGCATGACCGTAGCGCGCGGCAGCAGGTTGAACGACTGGAACACGAAGCCCAAACGCGTCGCCCGAATCTCGGCCAGCTCGTCCTCGCGATACGCCGCCACGTCGACGCCTTCCAGCAGATAGCGCCCGCGCGTGGGCGTGTCCAGACAGCCGAGCAGGTTCATGAGCGTCGACTTGCCCGAGCCCGAAGGTCCCATGATGGCAAGGAACTCGCCTTTCTCGACCGAGAGCGACACGCCGCGCAGGGCATGGGTGAGACCCGAAGCGCTCTCGTATATGCGATGCAGGTCAACGGCCTCTACCACGAAGCTCATGGCGCTATCCTATCGCCACGGCGTCGGCGGAAACGCCGGGCGCCGCGCTCGAAGCCCCTTGATCGCCCGCAGGCGCCAAGGATCCGATGACCACGTTTTCCCCAGCTTTGACCCGACCTTTCACCACCGACGTCAACCCGTCGGACGCGACCACTTCCACCGAGCGCTGCTCGACGGCCTGCGTTTCGGGATCGGTGACCACCATCACGAAGCTCTTGCCCGAGCTGTCCGACTGCACGGCCGAAATGGGAACCTTGAGGGCATCCTCGATCGTCGTGGTGGTGATGGTGGCCTTCGCGGTCATGCCCGGCTTCAAGCGAGGATCGGGCTGCGCGATCAGCAGCTTGACCGCGTAGGTGACGGCCCCGCCGCCTCCGTACGAGGCGCCAGCCGACGCGTCGCCCGCGCCCGCCGAGGTGGTGGCGATCTTCACCACGGTTGCAGGCAAGGTGAGGTCGGGTGCCGCCGTGAACGTGACCTGCGCCGTCTGGTCGGCGCTCACCTTGAGGATGTCTATCTCGTTGACGTTGATGGAAACGGTCATCTGCGACAGATCGGCTATCTGCACGGGAGACACGGGGTTCGCCGCCGAAGTGGATCCCAGCGCCTTGCCGGGCTCGATGTTCACGGCTACCACGCTTCCGGCGATCGACGAGGTAACGGTGCGCTTGTCGGCGCGCGCGACGGCTTCGTCATAGGTGGTTTGAGCGCTCTGCAACGCAAGGTTCGCGCTGTTGAGCGCAATCTCGGCCTGCCTGATGGCGGAGTCCGCTCCGCCTTCGTCGAACGTGGGAGCCGCGGCCGGAGCCTGCGGAGAAGACGGAGCGGTCGCGCCCGGCGCCGCGCTGGCCTGGGCATCGGCGAGCGCCTGAGCCTGTGCGCGCGCATCGGCCACCGCCTGCTGCCCGGCCGCTTTCGCGCGGTACGCTTCGTTCACGGCGTTTTGCGCTTGCGCCACGCCGTTGCGCGCTTCCTCGATGCCGCGCGCAGCTTGGGAAACCGCCTTGTCCAGTTCGGCGTTCACTACCGTGAACAGCGTTTGGCCGGCTTCAACGCGATCGCCTTCGGAAACGAACACCTCTCCTACGATACCGTCCACCTCAGGCGTAGCGCTCACAGACGAAATGGGCTGCAGGCTTCCTGAAGCGGTAACGGTATCGACGAACGTCCCCTGCTCGATCGGGACGGTTTGAGGGGCCATGCTCTCAAGCGCCTTGGCCGTTTGATCGGCAACGTACCAAGCAAGCGCGCCCATCAAAACTACGACCGCAAGCACGGACACCGACACGCCGATGATGATCTTCCGCTTGCGCTGCTTCTTGCGCTTAGCCTTGAGGTCATTGAACGCCTGCATGTCGGAAAGCGCGTCGGCGTCGACGAGAGCATCGGGCAGCGGCGGCAGCACGGCCGTGGTCTGAGGCGAAGCGGGAACGAACGCCGCAGTATCGTCTGCGCCGAACGAACCCGCGGGAACGAAAGCGCTGTTCCCGTCTTGGCGATTGCCGTGTTTCATCGCGAACCTCCCTACGCGCGAAGCAAGACGTCTTCGCGCAATACCTTCTCGCTACAGTATAATTTGATACAGAATACGCGATCACCGCGGAAAAAAGAAGCGCGAAACGGCGTCTTGGGCAAAAAGAAAGTGGTTTCATGGGAGATTTCTCCAACAAAGTGTTCGACACGGTGCGCCACATCCCGCGCGGCAAGGTTGCCTCGTACGGCCAAGTGGGTCAGCTGATCGGAGCCCCGCGATCGGCTCGCTACGTAGGCTACGCCTTGCGGGCGAACCCCGAGCCCGGGGCCGATCCCGCGTGCATTCCCTGCCATCGCGTGGTGTTCAAAGACGGAAGCCTGTGCAAGGGCTTCGTTTTCGGAGGCCCCGACGAGCAGCGAAGCATGCTGGCAGCCGAAGGCGTCGAATTCGAAGACGACGGGCGCGTGAACATGAAAGCCTGCCAATGGGACGGCCGCATGCAAGATGCCGGCGCCGACGTAGAGCCCACCCGCCCTCCCGCCGATTTCGATTGGAAAGCCGAGCTGGGAGAATAGAAGCCGCGCTTCGATGCCGAGCAAGCGTCGACCCGACTTGGACGCTCGCTTCAAGCGAGCGGAATGCAGCGGCCTCCGAACGTCTGGGCGCGAATGGGCACCTGCGGTAGCGTCAACGGGCGAACGCCTGAGCCACGAACTGGGCAACTCGCAAACCGTCGCATGCGGCGCTCATGATGCCGCCCGCGTAACCCGCGCCCTCTCCGCACGGATAGAGGCCCGTCCCGCCGTCCATGGGGGACTCTTCGGCTAGAAGCGCCTCGCAACCTTCGCCGCGCACGATGCGAACCGGGCTTGAACTGCGCGTTTCCACGCCGGTCATAACGGCATCCCGGTCTGCGAACCCCGCGAGCTTGCGGTCCAGCACCGGCAGCGCGGACGCAATCGCATCTGCAACGAACTCCGGCAGGCACTCCCGCAAGTCGCACCACGCCACGCCGCGCGCGTACGTGGGGCGCACCGACGAACCGGGACCCGCCGAGCGGCCCGCAAGGAAATCCCCCACGGTTTGAGCGGGCGCCTGATACGGATCGCCGCCCGCTGCGCACGCCGCCCGATACGCCGCGCGCTCCATATCCCGTTGCAGCTTCACGCCCGCAAGGGGATGATCCCCCTCGAAGTCCTGCGGGCCCACGCCCACCAGCAGCGCGCTGTTCGCATTCTCCCCGTCGCGCGCGAACCGGCTCATGCCGTTCACCACCACGCTGTCCGGCTCGCTTGCCGCGCATACCACCTGGCCGCCCGGACACATGCAGAACGTGTAGACGCTGCGTCCGTCGGGCAGATGAACGGCCAGCTTGTAGTCCGCCGGGCCGAGTGCCGGATGAGTTGCGGCATCGCCGTACTGAGCGCGATCCACCGCCACTTGAGGATGCTCGATGCGCACGCCCACCGAAAAGGGCTTCTGCTCCATCTTCACGCCCGCAGCATGCACGACCTCGAAGGTGTCGCGCGCCGAATGCCCGCACGCCAGCACCACGCGCCGCGCAGGCACGCGCGCGCTCCTTCCCGATTCGAGCACGTCCACCGCCGCAAGGGTCCCGTCCTGGAAATGCAAGCCCGTCAGCTGCGCGTGGAAGCGCACCTCGCCGCCCGCCGCGACGATCTGGCTGCGCAGCTCGCGCACCACGTCCACCAGCAGATCGGTACCAATATGGGGTTTGGCCTGCCACAGGATTTCCTCGGGCGCGCCGGCGTCCGCAAACCAGCGAAGCACGTGGCGCGCCAGGGGGTTCTTGATGTTCGTGGTCAGCTTCCCATCGGAAAACGTGCCGGCGCCGCCCTCTCCGAACTGGATGTTCGTCTGCGGGTCCAAATCCGCGCCCGCGTCGAACGCCGCGATCGTCGCAAGCCGCTCGTCCACGTCCGCCCCGCGCTCCAGCAGAAGGGGCCGCAAGCCGGCCCGTGCCAGGTACAGCGCGCAGAACAGGCCCGCCGGACCCGCGCCTACCACCACGGGGCGCGGCTCGCCGCTCGCCTCGAACGTCGGCCCGAGTTCCGGAACGGCAAGCGGCGCATAAGGCTCGTGGCGCTTCACATGAGTGCCGGAGGAAGCTCCCGCGCTCGCCCGCGAGCAGGCTTGC
>NZ_DBFOSR010000100.1:0-8663 GCF_048427265.1 Paraeggerthella sp. | reverse complement strand
TTCTCTCATTACCCGTGCCTGCGGCGCATAGATCGCATTGTGTCTGATGGCCCTCAGATGAGGCTTGTGAATGGCAAGGAGCAAACTCAGGCTCCGGCGCTCGCGGCTCTTCTTTCTTATGTGGAGCAAACCTCGTACGACGACATGGACGGGTTGAAAATCGATTATCGAGTACTGCCCCGTCGAGCGGTAACCACGACGAGCCATGATTGCCATCGCCGTAAATGCCCTTACTTCGGAACGTCTTGGTTTGTGCACGGGTCTCGCCGGCGCGCCGAGGCGGCCGATATCGTTGTGACCAACCACAGTCTTCTCTTTTGCGATTTAGTGGCCGATGGCGGGTTGCTTCCCTCTATTCGATACTGGGTGGTGGACGAGGCTCACGGGGCTGAATCGGAAGCGCGCCGAGCTTTTTCGGTTTCTCTGGCTGCTGAGGATATTACGCGTCTTGCTCATCGCGCCGGTGCTGACGAAGCTTCCCGTAACGTGTTCGTTCGAGCCGAGCGCCGCGTGGTGTTTTCCGGAAGCGAAGAAGGAAGCTCCCTGTTCTATGCGTTGAGCAGTAAAGCTCGAGCTGCCGGGAAAACGTATGCTGAAGCTGCGCAGGAATTCGCTTCCCACATGAAAGACCTGCTGTTCTTCGATCAGAACAAACGAGGACGAGGGTACGAAACCGTAGAGCTCTGGATCAATAACGATATTCGCAACAGCGCTACGTTCGGTCAAGTTGCATTGCTGGGGCGGGCTATGTCGGACGCTGCGGAAAAGCTGGTGGCCGCATGCCAAAATCTGGTTGCGTATCTGGAAGAGGTTGACGGGGCGGCTGAAATTCAGCGCGAGATCGCATCGATGGCTATCGAGCTGAAAGAACAGATCGATTCCGTTGACATCATATTGACCAAAGCGCCCGAATCCTGCGCATACTCCGCAACGATCAATCGCAAGAAAGACCGCGTTGCCGAAAAGCTTGAAGCGCTGATGGTCAACATGGGCGCGATTATGAACGAGACCTTGTTCGCGAAAACCCACTCAGTGGTGTTTGCTTCGGCTACGCTGTCGGTTGATGGAAAATTCACCGCGTTTGAGAACTCGCTCGGGCTGAACGAAACCGAATTCTCGCAATCCAGGACTTGCAAGCTTGATTCGAGCTACGACTACGACGGCCATATGACAGTGTACGTTGTTGACGATATGCCCGAACCGAGCGACGCAGCCTACCTTTCTTCGTTGCAGCGCCTTCTGGTGGACGTTCATCGTGCGCAGCAGGGGTCTATGCTGACGCTGTTCACGAATCGTCGCGAAATGGAGAAGTGCTTCGACGAAGTTAGTCCGCAGCTTAAAGAAGACGATCTCCGTGTTGTCTGCCAGAAATGGGGCGTGTCGGTAAAGGGACTTCGCGATGATTTCCTTGCCGACGAACATCTATCGCTGTTCGCTCTCAAGAGCTTTTGGGAAGGGTTCGATGCTCCCGGGGCTACGTTGAAGGGCGTGATTATCCCCAAGCTGCCGTTCTCCAAACCTACTGACCCCTTATCGTGCGAGCGCGCGGCGCGCGACGATCAGGCATGGCGCCGTTACGTGCTTCCCGCTGCTGTCCTTGAAACGAAGCAAGCGGCAGGAAGGCTTATTCGCAAGGCCGAGGACGAAGGCGTGCTTATTCTTGCTGATAAGCGATTGCTTACCAAGAGCTATGGCAAGGCTTTTTTGAATTCTCTACCAAGCCGAACTATCAAAATCATGTCCGCGCGCGAGATAGCGGACGATGTGCGGCGCGGTCGTGCGTGATCTAAGCTGCGACGGGGTTGTATGGCCAGGAGAGACGACAAGCTAACGCGAGCTGCACATATTAAGAGGCATACGAAGGGCACGTCGAACGAGATTTCGTTCAGCGTGCTCGATGCCGCTCGAGAGGCTCTTGACGGTGGCCGCGCAGAGAAGGAAAAGCGCGGCCCGTTCGGTCATGTGTCCTTGTTTACGCTGCCCGCGCGCAGAAAAAAACCCTCAGGGACCCCCACTAAGGAAAAAGGACTCCCTCTTTCGACTGGTGACTTCGTGTCGGTGGACGACAAAGAGGTTTCTTCGCGCTTCGATGCGTTCGATTTTGCAGCTCCAGCGATGGGGGGCGCTCAGGCTGCATCCTCGGACAAGACAAGACGTTCGAGGTCGTCTTCGTCGGCCTCCTCTGCACCGAGGAAAGCATCGAGCCCTTCTAAACCCGTTCGGTCTCCTGAAGAGGAAATAGCCCTGCGCAAAGCCCGCCGCAAATTGAGCAAAGTGGTGGCTGCTGTTGTCATATCGCTTACGATGGTGGTATTGCTGTCGCTTGGCGGGATGTATCTGTACAACGATCTTAAGAGCCATCAGAGCAATGTCGCGCAATTGGACGAGGCGCTTGATTTGGTGAATCAGGCTGACGAAGTGATCGTGGAACTCGATGATGTGGTCTCGCATCCTTTTGACGAGGGAATGGCGCAACGGCGCAAAGACGTGTACTCGCAGCTTGAAGCCGCGTCCCTTCAATTGAATCAGGCTGACGAAAAGGCCCGCGCTTCATCGCTTAATCTGAACGAATCGCGCGACAAGGAAGCGGCTAATCAGACTGTGGCCGCTATTGCTGCTCGTCGGTCGCTTATTGAATCGGGTACAGAGCTGCTCGAAGAGTCTTCCAGGGCTGAAACTGCCGCTATTAATCTTCAAAATGTTTGGAACGAGGTTCTGAAGGCCGATAGCCTCGCACGCGATGCGGCTAAACTGGTGAAAAATACGACAGCTGAGAATGTTCAAGCTTCGAAAGAAAAGACCAACGAGGCTCTTGCTGCGTTCAATGACGCCTATGGCGCTCTTTCCGAGGTGCAACGTGCCTACGGTGAAGCCGATATGAGCGCATTGCTCTCTTATGTGGAAAAAAGAATAGAGTCCCTTGGCTACGCGATAGCTTCGGATGACGCGTTTTTAGCTAAGAACAAAGAAGAGGCGTCTGCTCAGAACGAGGCGTACAACGTTGCCGATGCAGAGGCGGTCGCTCTTGCGAAGGCTATTCCCGAAAAACCCGAAACGCTTGTGTACGAAGCATACGAACAGGTCGTGTCCAGTATGGAGGAGTCGTACTCAACAGCTCGTTTACAAGCGGGGACGGCCGATGCTTTTATTCGCGATTATTTGGGCGCGGAAAGCAAATAGCGTATACTTGCATTATATGTGCCTTGTAGAAACACCAGGGAACGAAAGGCAAAGCTAATGCCGGAAATAGTAGATCACGTTGCGTATCTGTCCCAGGAAATCGGCCCGCGTCCAGCGGGAACCGAAGAGGAGCAGCAGGCGGCGCTGTACATAACCGAGCAAATGCAGAAAGAAGCTGGCCTTTCCGCAGTGATCGAGGATTTTAACGGCTCTCCGGATGCCGATATTCCCCGCATGATTTGCTGTGGTTGCTCGCTGGTCATCACGGTCGCGGCTTTGTTCGTGCCTGTTCTGGGAATCGCCTCGGTGGTTGTTACATTGATAGCAGCGCTTTTGTTTGCAGCGGAGGCGTTCGATCGACCGGTTCTGTCTAAGGTTTTGGCGCGAGGCGTCAGTCAAAACGTGGTGGCGAAGTACGATCCGGGTTATTCTGCTGAAGCGGGCGGATCTCGTCGGCGTAAAGTCGTCCTGGCGGCTCGTTATGATAGCGGCAAGGTGCGTGCCGAGCTGAACGGTCCGCTTGCGCAGGCGCTTCCTGCCATTCAATGGACGACGTTTGGGGCTATGGCCTTGCTGCCCGTTGTTTTGCTGTTGCGCAACGTGGTGTTCTTGAACGACGGTGGAATGGTTTCTACGGTTCTTAACGTGATTGTCGTCATCCTGCTGGTTCTTGCCTGCATTCCTTTGGTGACCGGCGCTCTTCATAAATTCGCCGCTTACAACGAGGGCGCGAACAGCAACGCTGCGGGTACGGCCGTACTGCTTGAAGTGGCGCGCCGCGTGGGTCGCGGCCGCGTAAGCGAAGCTGAACTGGCCGAACGTGGAGAAGCTGCCATTCATGGCGAAGATGCGGCCCGGGCTGCTGGATTGGTTCCCGAGGGAGTCGAGCTGGTATACGAGGCCGAGAACTTGAAGCCGCCCGCGATGGCTCCCCAGACGCCCGAAGCTCGTTTGGCGGCTGCAAAAGCGGCCGTTGCGGCTTTGACCGGAAAACCTGTGGCGGGTGCTGCTGCCGCTGACATAGCGCAGAATCTCGTCCAGATCAAAGAGCCTCCCCTGCCTCGTCCTTCCGATGAAGATTATCACGAGGTGCGCGGAGAGGTTTTGGAAGCGTTTTCCACTATTCCCCCCGATACCATGCAGGAAGCGCTCGCTAAGGCTGAAGCCGCTGCCCAGGATGTTGAGGGAATCGTTGCAGCCGGCGATGCTGCCCTGAACGTGGTTTCGTCGGTCGAGCCTACCTCGTACTCCACCGCATCGACGGGTGGAGTTCCCGACTGGTTCAGGAAGGCGCAGGAAAAGGCAAAGAAGCCCCGCACCGTTGAAAAGCCCGTGCAGCGTTCTCGTTATGCGAGCGCGCTCGATGCGGCCGTAAGCGAAAGCGCTGGTCATTTTGCCGAGGCGAACATGGCTGTTGAGCGCCGCTTCGAGCAGCAGATGGACGCGAACCGCGATGGCATTCGCGAGATAAAGGCCCCTCAGTGGAACGTTTCCCCCGACCATGCCGAAGCTCCTGGCAATGCTTCCAAGGACGAAGAAGCGGTCGATGGCGCTGCTTCTGCTGCCGAATATGGCGCTGAGAACGTGCATTCGTCGGACCCCTTCGACGGATCTGCGCCTTTCGCTCCGCAGGATGCGGAAAACGATCCGCTGTCCACCACCGCGATGGCTCCTATCGATGTCAGCGGCCTTCGACCGGGTGATCTACCTTCCATGCCGGAACTCTCCATGCCGTCGTTTTTGGATCCTCGCAAGGTTCAGGAAGAGGCTTTGGCAACGCGCCAAGACGAGCACCGTACGGATAACCGCGTAAACGTGACCGACGGCGTTTCTGAAGAGGATGAAGCGGTGTTCGGGCTTGCTCAGGATACCCCGCTCGACGAGGCGGCGCGCAAGCCCATCGTGCTGCCCGATATCGGCGTTTCTGCGGCGAAGCCGGCTCCTATCACCGAGCTGCCGAAACAGCGTGCTCCTTTAGCGGACGTTGAAAGCGCTGGTAAAACTGCTGCGAAGAGCCTGCTTACCATGCTTCCTTCCATCAGTTTGGGATCTTCCGACGAAAACGACGGATCGGGATCGACGTCTGCCGAAGGTTCCCCATCCGAAAAAGGCGCTTCCCTTCGCTCTATGCTTCCGTCTTTGTCGGGGGCTATTGCACGCACAAATGCGCCCGAGGCGAAAAGCTCTAACGTAAATGCCGCGGGGTCGTTCGCGCCTGCTGGAGCTACCGGCGCCTTCGCTCCTGTTGGCGATGAACTGCTCGACAACGTGGATCCCGACGACATCTATGTCGACGATGCTGATGACTCGGCATACGATGCTAACTTTACCGAAACGGGCGCTTTTGCCGGGCCTGGGTACGTGGAAATGCCGAAATCGCGCGTCCGTCGCTTGTTCGATCGTTTTCGTCGCAAAGATAAGGAAGAGGCGCCGAGCGCTCAGGAGTGGTTAAACGTAGACGACACGTTCGATGCACGCACCGTGGGAGCCGAGCGTGGCGGATGGGAGAGCTTCCGCGAGGAAGATGAGTCCGCGGGCGGCGTTGATCCTTCTGCAACTACGCGTATGGATGCGTACGAGGGCGATTATCTTGATGAGTCGTTCGATACGTTCGACGAGAACGCTTTTGTTGGCCAAGGTGATAGCTTTGAAGCCGATGGGTTCTACGGCGAGGAACTTGATGTCGAGGATGACGAATTCGACGGCTATAAAGGCAACGCCTCTCGCCCTTGGAACGGCGGCGCGTTCTCGGCCCGTCGCGTAGAGAACGCGGATTTCGATTCTGAAAGCCTTGCGGAGGAATCGGCTCAAGCTGCTGCGTCTGAAATCGAAATTTCGGACGAACTTCAGCAGATATACCAGTTCCGCAACCCTGATATCAATACGGAAGTATGGTTCGTCTCGCTGGGATCCGAGCTTACTCAAAACAGCGGTATGAAGGCTTTCTTGGCAGAGCACCAGCAGGATTTGCGCGGTGCGATCATCATCGATCTCGAAGCTCTGGGTGCAGGCGATTTGAGCATGATTGAACAGGAAGGCCAGTTCAAGACGGTAAAAACTTCTTCTCGTATGAAGCGTTACGTAAAGAAAGCTTCTCAAGCAACCGGAGTCAGCGTGTCGGGCGGGCGTATTCTGTGGCAGGACAGCGCTGCTTCGTTCGCTATCAAGCACGGCCATCAGGCAATGCACCTGGTGGGCATGGCGGGGTCCAAGCCTGCTTACTTCGCCCAAAGCGACGACGTTTTGGAAAACATCGATGAAGAAACGCTGTCGTCGAATGCAGACTTTGTTATGGAGTTGTTGAAGAATATATAGTCACCTGCGGATATACTCTTCAAGCATGTTCCAGGTGACCTATAATGGGCAATTGCGCATCTTGGGATGCAAGTTTACAACCTTGATTTAAGAGACGGGCTGCTTTGCGGTTCGTGAGAGTACAGGACAGAGAGGTGTTTTTCAGCCATGGCTATTGAGGCATATTGCGTGAAGTGCAAGGCAAAGAAAATCATGAAGGATCCCGTTGAGAGCACGACGAAGAACGGTAAGCCCATCACGAAGGGCAAGTGCCCGGACTGCGGCACCACGATCTGCCGTATCGGTGCTGCGAAATAGCCACCATCTCTTTTAAGAGTATTGAATGCCCGTCGTAGGACGGGCATTTTTATATATACCGAAGGTCTCGTATAATACTCTTTCACCATGGTTTTCACCGATAACTCCCTTTGGCTCGTTGTGCGGAAGGTTGTTGCGCTTTATCATGGTAAAGACTTCATTCTCCACTCTACAGGTACGCAAGGCCGTCGTTTCAGATTGGCCGTATCCGCTTTATCGAAAAGCCGTTGCTGCGGCAGGAAGGATGCGCTATGGGAGACGAGAAAAAAATCGCGCTGTACGAAAGCTTCAAAACCATTAACTCGATTGATGTCGATAATTACGATCTATACGACGTTAAGCGCGGTTTGCGCAATGCTGATGGTACGGGTGTCGTAGCGGGATTGACCAATATTGCGAACGTTCATGGCTACGTGATTTCGGATAATGAGAAAATAGCCGATGACGGCATGCTCCGATATCGCGGCTACGATATCTACGACCTGCTTGATACCGATGCTATTGATCGTCGCTTCAACTACGAAGAAGTTGCTTACCTTCTTCTAATGGGAGAACTTCCTACGCAGGACCAGCTGGATCGTTTCGTTTCCGTTCTGGATGCTGAGCGCGAGCTTCCCGATGGGTTTACCGCGTCGATGATCATGCGCGACACTCCCCCCGATATCATGAACGTTCTTGCGCGCACTATTCTGCTGCTGTATGCGTACGACCCCGAAGCCGAAGATCGCAGTGCTCATCACGAGGTTCATACGGCTATTTCCCTCATATCGCGCCTGCCTCGTATTATGGTCCTTACGTATTACGCCAAGCGTGCGCGTTACAACAATGAATCGATGATTATGCATCGTTTCCTGCCGGGGCAATCTACTGCAGAGACCATCTTGTCTATGCTTCGCCCGGACCGTGCTTTCACGCCCGAAGAAGCGCGAATGCTCGATATTATGCTGTGCCTGCACGCCGAACACGGCGGCGGCAACAATTCCACGTTTACGACGCGCGTTTTAACTTCGGCGGATACTGACGCGTATTCCACGTATGCAGGCGCAATTGGATCGTTGAAAGGCCGTAAGCACGGCGGTGCGAACCATCAGGTGCTGGCTATGCAGAAGGAAATCAAAGACCATGTTTCCGATTGGTCTGATGAGGGCCAGGTTGCAGATTACCTGGCGAAGATCGTCAATAAGGAAGCATACGATAAGACGGGGCTGGTATACGGCATGGGCCATGCCGTATACACGAAGTCGGATCCGCGTGCCGTGATCTGCAAGAAGTTTGCGGAGAAGCTTGCTCGAGGAACGGAATACGAGGCGGAATTCCAGCTGCTTGAGAATATCGAACGTCTTGCTCCTGAGGTTATCTTGAAGGAAAAGGGTACGCGCAAGGATATGTGCGCCAACGTCGATATGTACTCAGGCTTCGTGTATTCGATGATGGGCATTCCTGAAGATCTGTTTACTCCCCTGTTCGCTTGTGCTCGCATGTCGGGATGGGCTGCGCATCGTTTCGAGGAAATCGTTTCGGGCAAGCGCATTATTCGTCCGGCTTACAAGTCTGTACGCAAGGGCAAGCGCGACTACGTTCCCATGACGGATCGTTAAAGATTGCAACACTACTCAGGAAAAGCCGATGTTTCACGTGAAACATCTTAACCTCAAGACGTTCAGACACGAACGGCACAGCGCATGAAAACCAATCTATCGCCTATCCTCGTAAAGCAAGTAGCGATACGTTCAAAAAAAGAAAAGCCGATGTTTCACGTGAAACATCGGCTTGTCCTGAGTAGTGCTGCAGTCTTTAACGATCCGTCATGGGAACGTAGTCGCGCTTTCCCTTGCGTACAGACTTGTAGGCCGGTCGAATAATGCGCTTGC
>NZ_DBFOSR010000099.1:0-20063 GCF_048427265.1 Paraeggerthella sp. | reverse complement strand
TAGCGCTTGATGTTGTAGAACGCAGCCATACCGGCATACGTCGACTGAGCGTCAAGCTCTTCCTCGATGCGAAGCAGCTGGTTGTACTTCGCCACGCGGTCGCTGCGGCACGGCGCGCCCGTCTTGATCTGGCCGGTGTTGCAGGCCACGGACAGGTCGGCGATGGTGGTGTCCTCGGTCTCGCCCGAGCGGTGGCTCATGACGCACGCATAGCCGGCCTGCTTCGCCATTTCGATGGCCTCAAGCGTCTCGGTCAAGCTGCCAATCTGGTTCACCTTGATAAGAATGGCGTTCGCGCAGCCCATCTCGATGCCCTTGGCAAGACGCTTGGAATTCGTGACGAACAGGTCGTCGCCCACCAGCTGCACGCGATCGCCGATGCGCTCGGTCAGCTGCTTCCAGCCGTCCCAGTCCTCTTCGGCCATGCCGTCTTCGATGGAGATGATGGGGTACTTGTTGACCAAAGCCTCCCAGTAGTCGACCATTTCGGCGCTCGTCAGCTCGCGACCCTCGCCGGCCAGCACGTACTTCTGCTTCTCGGCATCGTAGAACTCGGTTGAAGCCGGGTCCATAGCGAACATGATGTCGGAACCGGGCTTGTAGCCAGCAGCCTCGCATGCCTTCATCACGTACTCGAGCGGCTCTTCGTTCGTCTTGAAGTTCGGAGCGAAACCGCCTTCATCGCCCACGCCGCCGCCAAGGCCGGCATCGTGCAGAACCTTCTTCAGCGTGTGGTAGATCTCAGCGCACCAGCGCAGCGCTTCGGCAAACGAGTCGGCGCCGACCGGCATGATCATGAACTCCTGGAAGTCCACGTTGTTGTCGGCATGCGCGCCGCCGTTCAGAATGTTCATCATGGGCGTGGGAAGCAGATGCGCGTTCACACCGCCGACGTACTTGTACAGAGGAAGTTCGGCGGACTCTGCAGCAGCCTTCGCCACGGCCAGGGACGCGCCCAGGATGGCGTTCGCACCCAGCGCGCCCTTGTTGTCGGTGCCATCGATTTCCAGCATAATGTCGTCGACGAAGCGCTGGTCGTCGGCTTCCACGCCAATCAGGGCGTCGGCGATTTCGCCGTTCACATGAGCAACCGCATCGAGCGTCCCCTTGCCCAAATAGCGACCCTTATCGCAATCTCGCAGCTCAACAGCCTCGAACGCGCCAGTCGAAGCACCCGACGGCACAGCCGCGCGGCCGAACGAACCGTCCTCCAGCACGACCTCAACTTCCACGGTCGGATTGCCGCGCGAGTCGAGAATCTCGCGACCGAACACATCGATGATGACGCTCATGAATGCCTCCTCGTAGGATGATGACGATTTACATCAAGAGCAATCATAGCACGTCGGAAACCGGGAGACGGCAACCCTGCGCGTTTCCCATAACCGCAGCGACGAACGGCAGCCCGCAAGACCGAAGAGCATCAAGAAAGAGGCATCCAGGCGCTAAGAAACGTACAGTCTCGAATGCAGGTTCACAGCAAAATCGACAACACCGCGCACACCGCCAACCCTGCCGCCAGCACCACGCCGCTCGCCAACGAGAACGCGCGCGGCGCAAGCGAGGTACGTTCCACGTCGGGGGCGCCGTAGCAGCGCGCATCCATGGCCACAGCCAGCGAGTCGGCACGGCGAAACAACCCCACGAACAAGGGGATGAGCACCGTCTGCCAAGCCCGCAAACGCTGCCACAACCCGCCTGCGTCGAACGATGCGCCGCGCGCTTGCTGCGCATCGTGCACGCGCGCCAGCTCTTCGGCGGTAACGGGAATGAAGCGCAACGCGAGCGAGAACACCATGGCTATATCGTCCACCGGAACGCCAAGACGTCGCAAGGGGCGAAGAAAACTGCTTAACGCATTGGTCAACTCAGTCGACGTAGTAGTGTAGGTAACCACCAGGCTGCCCACCACAAGCAAGATGATCCGCACGGCGAAGAAGCAGCCGCGCGCAAATCCCGCAGGCACGAATCCGAACGTGCCAAACAAAGCAATCGGGGACCATGCGCCCAAAAAACCCGCCGACACGTCGCCCAACCCCGAAGGGGCGCCTGCAGCAGCCGCCTGGGCCACATCGAACGAAAACGCATTGAACACCACCGTGAACGCAACGATCACGTACACCGGCAGCATCAAACCGAACAGCCTTCGAGCGGGCACCGTCGACGCCATCGCAACAGCAGCGAACAGCAACGCGCACAACCCCAGGCCAATCCACGTATGCACCAAAAACAACGTAGCGGAATACGCAGCAAGCAGCACGAGTTTAACCCGTGCGTCGCACGCATGCACCGGCGAGGCGCCGGGAATATAAGAGCTTACGTTGATTCGCATGCAGGCAGTATGCCACAATCGGAGGATGCGCGCACGAACTGCACGAAGCCAACGCTAACGCGAGCGCGAACCGCAAGGCGCACGTCACGCCCGCAGTTCGACGATCATGCTCGCCGAACACTCAAAAAAAGGGACCCGCGCATGCGGATCCCTTTCCCATATCAGTATGAAGCGAAGCGAAAGCTATTCAGCCTTCTCCTTCTCCACAACCTCGGCCTCGACGGCTTCCACGTTCTCAGCAGCAGCCTCTTCAGCCTTGTCGGCAGCCTCGACGGCGGCTTCCTCAGCCTGAGCCTCAGCAGCCTCCTCGACCTTCTCGACCTTCTTGGGAGCAACCTTCTTCGCAGCCTTCTTGGCGGCCGGCTTCTCCTCGTCCTTCTTCTTCACGGGCTCGGTCACAAGCTCCATGATGACCATGGGGGCGTTGTCGCCCTTGCGGGGACCCAGCTTCATGATGCGGGTGTAGCCGCCCTGACGGTCCTGGAACATGCCCTGCTCGACCTTCTCGAAGATCTCGCGCACGAGTTCCTTGTCGCCCAGAGCCGCGATGGCCAGACGACGAGCATGCAGGTCGCCGCGCTTCGCCCAGGTGATGATCTTGTCGACGTCAGGACGGATCTCCTTGGCGCGCGACTCGACCGTCTTGATGCGGTCGTTCAGGAACAGGGCGTTCACCAGGCTCTTCTTCATGGCCTTGGTGTGGCTGAAGTCGGTGCCCAGCTTGCGGCCCTTGTAATTGTGTCGCATGATACGTATCTCCTATAGCTTCAAATTGAGGTCCATGGAAATGAGCTTGTCCTTCACTTCCTCGATGGACTTCGCACCAAAGTTCCTAATGTTCAGCAGGTCGTTTTCGGAGAACTCGACCAGCTGGCGAACCGAATGGATACCGGCGCGCTTCAGGCAGTTGTACGAGCGAACGGACAGGTCGAGATCCTCGATCTGCTTGTCCAGCTCGGCGTTGGACTCCTGGCCCTCCGGCGCGAAGATGGACGGAACTTCGCCCTCCTCCTCGTCGGCCATATCGGACAGGCTCAAGAACGCGCCCATGTACTGGTTCACGATGTTGGACGCGCGGCAGATGGCCTCGGTCGGCGTGATGCTGCCGTCCGTTTCCACCTCCAGCACGAGCTTGTCGTAGTCAGTACGCTGGCCCACGCGGGTGTCGGTCACGTTGAGCGTGCAGCGACGGACCGGCGAGAACAACGAGTCAACATGGATGACCCCGATGGGATCCTCCGTGCGCTTGTTGCGCTCGGCAGACACGTAGCCGCGGCCGACGCCGATGCGAACCGTCATGTCCAACTGGCCGCCATCGGAAACCGTCGCAATGACGTGCTCCGGGTTGACCAGGGTAAACTCGGTCGGGATGTCGAGGTCCGCGCCCGTAACCGTGCAAGGACCCTCCACCGACACATGCGCCGTGGCCTCTTCGATGTCGTCGTTCAGTGCAGAGAACACGAGTCCCTTGACATTCAAAACGATGTCCGTGATGTCCTCGATGACACCCTCGGCCGTCGTGAACTCATGCTGCACACCCTCGATCTGGATGGCCGTAGCCTTTGCGCCATCCAGGGACGAGAGCAGCACGCGACGCATGCAGTTGCCCAGCGTGTAGCCGTAACCGCGCTCGAGCGGTTCGACGATGAAACGCGCGACAGTATCGTTGACTTCTTCCGTTGTTACAGTAGGCCTCATGAACTCTGTCATGTGGGGTAAGCCTCCTTACTATGCCGCGATTATTTCGAGTAGAGCTCGACGATGAGCTGCTCGCGAATATCCAGATCGATCTGGTCGCGTTGCGGAAGCGCGAGAACGCTGCCCTGAAGTTTCTCGATGTCAACCTCAAGCCATGCCGGCACCTGCACGCGCTCGTTGGAGATCAGCGCGCTCTTGATGACCAACATGTCCTGAGCCTTGGGAGCAACGGCAACCACGTCGCCCGGACGAACGCGGAACGACGGGATGTCGACGCGACGACCGTTGACAACGATGTGACCGTGACGCACCTGCTGGCGAGCCTCCGCGCGAGACTTCGCAAAGCCCAGGCGGTAGACGACGTTGTCCAGACGGCTTTCCAGGATGCGAAGCAGGTTCTCACCCGTAACGCCCTGCTGACGGTTGGCCATATCGTAGTAATGACGGAACTGCTTCTCCAGAACGCCATAGATACGCTTGGTCTTCTGCTTCTCGCGCAGCTGAGTGCGATATTCGCTTTCCTTGATGCGCTTTTTGCCGGCTTCGCCCGGCGCGTAGTTACGGCGCTCGATTGCGCACTTCTCCGTGTAGCAGCGGTCGCCCTTCAGGAAGAGCTTCGCACCTTCACGACGGCACAAACGGCAGTCCGCTCCAGTATAACGAGCCATAATACTTAGATCCTTTCAGCTACACGCGACGACGCTTGCGCGGACGGCAACCGTTGTGCGGGATGGGTGTGCAATCCTGAATGCTGGCAATCTCCAAGCCGGCGGCCTGCAGAGAGCGGATGGCCGTCTCGCGACCCGAACCCGGGCCCTTGACGAACACGGACACCTTGCGCAGGCCATGCTCCATCGCCGTCTTCGCAGCGGCCTCGGCGGCCATCTGAGCAGCGAACGGAGTGGACTTGCGCGAGCCCTTGAAGCCCACCGTGCCGGCGGACTGCCACGAGATCACATTGCCCTGAGGATCGGTGATGCTCACGATCGTGTTGTTGAACGTAGACTTGATATGCGCAGCGCCAACGGCGATGTTCTTACGCTCGGAGCGCTTAATGCGCGTGCGCACGTTTTTCTTAGCTGCCACTTCTAGCTACCTCACTTTTTCTTTCCGCCGATTTGCTTACGAGGACCCTTGCGCGTGCGCGCGTTCGTGTGCGTGCGCTGTCCGCGAACGGGCAGGCCGCGACGATGGCGGAGTCCACGATAGCAACCGATCTCCATGAGGCGCTTGACGTTCTGAGAAACCTCGCGGTGCAGGTCGCCCTCCACCTTGATGTTGCCCTGGATGTAGTCGCGCAGCTTCTGCAGATCATCTTCCGTGAGGTCCTTCACGCGGACGCTCGGATCAACGCCGGTCTCGGCGAGGATCTGCTTGGAAGTGGTCAGGCCAATGCCGTAGATGTAGGTCAAGCCGACTTCAATGCGCTTGTCGCGAGGAAGGTCGACACCAACAAGACGTGCCATAGGTTATATCTCCTCTTTCTTCCTAGCCCTGACGCTGCTTATGGCGCGGGTTCTCGCAGATAACGAGGACCTTGCCATGGCGTCGGATGATTTTGCACTTGTCGCACATTTTCTTGACCGAAGGACGTACCTTCATAATCATTTCCTTTCGGTTATGCGTTCCCGTCTATACTCCACACCCAGCCGCAGGTGAGAATTTTCTTAACTGATTAACGCGCTTGACGCAAAAAACTGCGCCTACTTGAAACGATACGTGATACGGCCGCGATTCAGGTCGTAGACGGAAAGCTCAACCGTCACCTTGTCTCCCGGCAGGATCTTGATGTAGTGCATACGCATCTTGCCAGAGATATGGGCCAATATCTTGTGTCCGTTTTCGAGCTCAACCCTAAACATAGCGTTCGGCAACGCTTCTAGGACAGTTCCCTCAAGCTCGATTACATCTTCTTTGCTCAAAAGTGCTCCTTCAAAGCAGGTCGTTATAAGCAGCAACGATAGATTCTACCAAATAAAGTGTAGATTGAGCAAGAGAATTTTTTGGGCACAGAAAGCCAACAAACCGTTGGTTCGAATATGCCTGCATGTCAGGCGTGCGGTTCGGAACCGCGCAGTCCGCATAAGGAGCAGGACCGCCAGGTACTCGCGCGATGCGCAGCCGCCTTGTCGGCTTCGACGGGGTCGGGCGCGTTTTAAGGGTGGACGCTCCGTCAGAGAAATAAGTATAGGCATTTTGCCTGCAAGGTCAAGGGTATTTAATGTGAAGAAGACGAGCCAAGATCCGACTCCCCCAGCAAAGCCGCCAGCTTCCGGTACGAGACAATGGCCAAAACCGAGTTCGCCAACGCCTTGAGCACGTTGAACGGCAGCAGCGCGGGAAACACGAGCGCGGCAACCTGCTGATACGTCGCCTCAACGTACAGCGGCATCACCACGAAATTCAAACAGACGGAAACGGCCGTAGACGCGGCCACGCCAGCCGCGCAGCCCAATACCACATACAGCAAGCATGGCTTGCGACGATACACCGCCCCCACCACCATAACAAGGGAGACGGTTGCCATGATGTTCATGAACGCGCCCAAGGGGTCGGTAATCAAATGGGGTATCCACGAAGCAACCGCCACGCCGACCCCTATCCAAGAGCCGTACAGCACGGTGGCCAGCAACGACACCGCACCGGAGGGGTCGTACTTCAGCCATTCGGCGCCCGGGACCACTGGAAGCTCGACAAAGCTGAGGACCATCGCCATCAAGACAAGCAGGCCGATGGCGGCACCCTGCTTGGGAGATCGGTTACGTCGCTCGTACGGCAATGCGTCCATAGAGTCTCCTATCCGGCTTTCCGCCTATTATAATGCGCTCGGCAAGCAACGGCGAAGCGATCCGACGCGTACGACAATCGGCTCGCTTCGCAAGGGGAACGGAACAGCGGATCTAAGCAGCCTTGGCAGCCTCTACCGCCGCCTTCACATAGCCGGCGGTGTCCACAAGCGTCGCACCGGAAACGGCGTCAGGGCCCTTCGCCTTCACGTCGGAGATCTTCTGGCCGGCCACAAACGATTCGATGGCCTCCATGGACTCAATCCATGGCGTAGTGGCCTGGGCCTTCTCCTTCATCATCGCGGAATACGCTTCGGAGTTCACCGACTTGGACATGAGCATCTGGCCCTCGGCGTAACCGGCGGCAAACGCTGCATCGGAATTCGGTACGGGAACGAAGCCTTCGGAAGACGTGGCGACGAACTGGAACTCGTCGATGCTCGTTGCAACCAGCACGTCGTCTTGCACGAGCGAAACGGCTTCGGCAAACGCCTTGTCGCCATGCGCAGCGGCGTTGACGCGCCCTAGCTTGAGGTTCGATCCATCACCCGAATACGTGCCCGACGAGGTGATGGCGTCGCTTTGAGCAACTTCGGACACCAGCTTAAGATAGTTGGGAGCGTCGACGAGCGTAGCCCCCGACACCGTATCGATGCTGGCCTTCTTCAGCTCCGAAGGCTTCTTGCCAACGCAGTAGTCTTCGATAGCGCGCATGGACGTGAGCCAAGGCTGCGTGGCCTGCGCCTTCTCCTTCATCATTGCGGAATACGCATCGGTGTTCACGGTTTTCGACATGAGCACCTGACCCGTTGCGTAGCCGGCCGCAAGCCCGGCATCGGAATTCGGAACCGGCGTGATGCCCGTCGAACCGGCCGGCATGAATTGGTAATCGTCCACGCTCACGGCAAGGATCGAGCCGTCATCTGCCGTAGCGACGACCACGCTTGTGAAGCATTTGTCACCGTGAGCCGCGCCGTAGCCGCGATGAAGGGTAACCGCGTTCGAGGAGCCGCCCGAACCGACTGCGGGCGTCGCGCCTTCGGATGTTGCAGCGGCGCCGCTTGGCGCGCACGAACCCAGCATGGAAGCGCCTGCCGCGCCCAGCGCTACGATAATGCTCCCCTTGAGAAAATCACGACGAGTGACTTGCAGTTCCATGGTAGCCTCCCTTGAAGTATCTTCAAACAACGAGGCCACCATACGAGCCGAAGCAAGGGGAATCTATCGTCAAAACGAGGGGACTTGCTCCCCACCTGGCATGTTCTTTCTAAACGAAAAGGGGGAGATTGCTCAAACGCCTTCGTCAGCCTGGTCATCGAGCAGCTTGAACAGCTCTTCGCGCGACGACACGCCAAGCTTGCGATAGATGTTCTTGCGATGGCTGCGCACCGTGGATTCGGCCACCGTCAGTTCTTCGGCAACGAAAATCGACGTGTGCCCACGACCCAAAAGCAGCAAGATCTCGGCTTCTCGAGCAGTCAGACGATGCTTTTCCGCCAGCTGGGCGCAACGACGCAGGTAATCTTCCCGCGCGTCAGGCAAAGCCGACTCCGCAGCATCGATGCCTTCAAGCATGACGCGCCACAGCCGCGAGCTGGGCGTGACCATGAGGACAACGGCCATGATCACGAACAGTACGATGAGGATCTGGTAGCGATACGCGCCCAGGACGCCCGCGTTGGCGCTGGCGTCCGAAAGCAGGCACACCAGACAGCTGAATATAATCATGATGCCGCCAGCGGGCAACGCGAGAGAGCGCATGCGACCCGCCATGGAAACGAGCATTGCCGACATAATGAGCGCGTAGACCGTGCAGAACGCAAGAGAACCCACCACCATCGCCGAACGCTGAAGCGGCGGATCGACAAACGCGGTTGCGGCAAACGTCGCGAAAGCCATCAGCGGCAAGAAGAAGCGATAGGAAAAGTTGATCAGGGCTTGGTCCGTCTTCAGAAACGCAAGGAGCACCATAGCGGCTTCGACGAGCAAGCCAGCCCATGCCAACGGCGCCATCCCCCACTCCATCGTCTGCGCCAAGCTGCTGTCGGCAACGAACAGCAGCAACATGGAAAACGGCATGACCGCGAAGAACAGCGCCCGGGAAAGCGGCGTCTTGAAATCCCCGGTCCCTTCCACTACGGAAACGTCCAGATGGCCGAACACGTCCCACCAGTTCGCGCCCGATTGCGCCAAGCGATCGTCCTCACGCTGCGAGCGAAAGAACAGCCGAGCGCATCCCGCAAGGGAAAGAGCCGCCGCGCACGTAAGCGCTACGCGCGCCGCATCAACGTTGAGCATCGGCAACAAAGCGCTGCTGGCAAACAGGCCGAGCGCGGAAGCCCAAACCACCGCCAACGCGCGTCGAAACGCGAGCACGCGCAGCCGGCTCACCCAAACAAGGCTCATGACGGCCGCTCCGAACCCCATCATAAGGCCGCATCCCGTCTCAACAAGGGATCCATCGACAACCCCGAAGCTCCACAGATCGAGCAGAGCATATCCAAGCGCGTAACAACCTAAGGCCAATAGCACGACCGTGCGGTTCAGCCGAGCATGCGCCGTTTTGAGCAAGCAGACGAACAGGAACGCGAGCGACGTGAACATAGCGGCAAGCGAGAGCGCCGTCGAGAACGAAACGGCCGGCAAAAACGAACCCGCGCCAAGGGCTGGGGTCGTCGCGCGCTGCCAAAACTCGAGAACGGGCAAAAGCAGGGGAACGCTCATGCAGAAGGAAAGAAGAGCAACCGTGTCGAACGCATCGAACTGCGGGATGAGGCCTCGCTTTTCAGGCTGCATTGCGTTTCTCCTTCCACCGCTCGTTCGCCGTGGCATCGGCCGACGCCGCTTACCCGCGTCGCGTGCCGCACCTGCAGCACGACTCCAAAGAAAGTATACTGTTCCAGTAGCGTATGTCGCTTCACGTTGAAGGGAACGGTATGGTTTCTCGGGAGTTCTTTCGGTTCAACACCACCAACACCATCAGTGCGGAGACCGACGATGCAAGCATCATCGACCGAGCCGTGGCATGGTGCGACCGCTGCGAGCTTTTGCTCTCGCGGGTTGATCCCGCAAGCGAGCTGTTTCGGCTCAACCATGCGCGCGGCGTTCCGACCGACGTCGATCCCGGGCTGGCAACGTTCATCGACACGGCGTTGGCATACTGCCGCGCCACCGACGGGCTGTTCGACATCACCATGGGAAGCGCAACGCAACTCTGGGACTTCAAACGGCAAACGATCCCCAACCCCGACGATCTGGCTGCAGCGCTGCGCCACGTGGACTACCGAAACGTTGCCGTGACGGGCTCGACCGTGACGCTGCACGACCCGCTGGCCTGCGTTGACTTGGGCGGCATCGCGAAAGGACACATCGCCGACGGCATCCTTGCGCTGTTGCGCGAGAGCGGCGTCGAGCGCGCGTTGGTCAACCTGGGAGGCAATGTGGCGGTTATGGGAGGCAAGCCCGACGAAACGCCGTGGCGGGTGGGTATCCGAAAGCCCTTTCCTTCAAGCGCCCTGCCGATGCTAGATTCGTTCGCCTGCGTAAGCGTTCGCGACGGATCGGTGGTGACGAGCGGCATATACGAGCGCGCGTTCGAGCGCGACGGCACGCTGTACCACCACATTCTGGATCCGCGCACCGGCTTTCCCGCGCAGACCGACCTGCTGAGCGCCACCGTGGTTTCGCGCGCTTCGCTTGACGCGGACGGGTTCACTACGGCGCTCGTCATCATGGGCGCCGATCGCGCGCTTGCGTTTGCGGAGAGCCATCCGTCGTTGGAAGCCGTGCTAGTAACGAACGAGGGCGATGTGCTGGCAACATCCGGGATAGGAAGCGACATCCCCTTCGAACTGCTGGAATAAAAACGCCGCCCACGCGGAGCGGCGAAGCAAAATGCGGTGCGCGATGCACTGATGCGAACGACATGAGCGGTGTGAAGTGGCTGGGCCACCAGGATTCGAACCTGGATAGCTGGTACCAAAAACCAGAGTCCTGCCGTTGGACGATGGCCCAGTTCAGAACGGCATGCAAAAGCCGAAGCCCCTGCCATCGCGATTGGAAGGAAAAAAATGGTGGGCCGTGAGGGAGTCGAACCCGCGACCTTGGGATTAAAAGTCCCCTGCTCTACCAACTGAGCTAACGGCCCACGTCGCTCCAATGCGCGAGAATACATTTTAGCCGTGCGGACAAGACCGGTCAATGAAAATGTTTGAAGGCCCCGCAAACTCCGCCGATCGACCGCCGCCCAGTCTCACCTGCTGATTACCTCGATTCTGTATTATACTCAATCAAGAATATATTTCTGGATCGGAGCCAGCATGAACGATTCCGCCTTCCCCATCCTTGACGCACCCGCAAACGACCTTTCGCTCCTAAAGGGCATCCCCGCCAGCAAACACGGTTCCGTGCTTCGCTGCCTTAACGCCCGCATTGCGCATTTCGAAAAAGGGGACGTGCTGGCCGGGCGCGTTCGCGCACCCGCTTGCACGCGGTACCTTGTTGAAGGAGAAGCGCTAATCGTGCGCTTCGACGCGGCGGGAAACCGCTCCATCTTGGGCGGCTATCGCAAGAATTCTGTCGTCACAAGCGAACTTGCCCCGTGCTTTTGCGCATCGAACTGCCTGGACGTCATCGCCGCAGAACCGTGCACGACCATTGATTTCAATATTTCGAAAGAACTAGAGGCATGCCCCTGCTGCATCAAGCACATCAACCTGGTCAAGGGAAACCTGGTAGCCTCGCTCACCGACACGAACATGCAACTCGTCAAGCGGCTCGACACGCTAGCGAACCGATCGACGCGCGAGAAGGTGCTTGCCTACCTGCAAGAACGCGCCCTCGAAGCAGGATCGCTCTCGTTTTCCATACCCTACAACCGTCAAGAGCTGGCCGACTACCTCTACATCGAGCGCTGCGCTTTGTCGCGCGAGCTCGGACGTATGCAACGCGAGGGCATTCTGGCGTACAATCGCAATCGATTCGTACTTGAAAGGAGCGTCGAATCGCATTTCATCCGGTAGCCCACCTGCAAACGCCTCAGAAAGCCTCGTTCGTCCGGCCGCTCAAAACCGCAGCCAACGTCCATCACAAAACGTCTCCTCCATTGATCGCAAGCGGCATAGCCTCGATAAGCTCGAGCGGACGCAACAGCTCGACGCCCACCTCGTCGCCCGCATCGACGCCAGCACATCCAATGGGCAGTACCAGAATTCCATCGCTTTCGAGCAAAGCGTTCGGCACGCTTCTATCAAAAGGCAACGGCACGCAAACCAAGCCGCCCACCCCGTCCGCGCGCAACGACACGCGAGAAAGCCGCTCGAATGCAAGAGGCTTTTTCAGGTCCTCCGCCATACGGGCGCGCACCATGTGGCGACGAGGCTTCGGCACGCCTAAATAATGGGCGACCAGTCCTTTAATCAGCCAATCCATGCACAGAAAAGCCGCCAGCACCGGACCGGGCACATTTATGACGGGCACGCCGTCAATCAATGCCATGCCCACAGGACGTCCAGGAATAGCACGCACGCCATGACGAAAGTAATCCCCGCGCTCCTCGAGCATGCTCGAATTGAAATCCTCTTCTCCCCGCGACGATCCACCATTGACCAGCACGATATCGGCGGTTTCGAGCGCACGATCGAGCGCCGCTTCAAGCGCGGCACGATCATCGCGCACGATAGGATAGCAAAGGGCTTCTGCGCCCCATTCCGTCAGCATCCCTTGCACCATCAGGCTGTTTGCTTCGATGTTCTGCCCACGCTGCGGATACGACCCGTATGGAATCAACTCGCCGCCCGTAGGAATGTACGCCACGTTCGGACGACGCAGCACACGCACCTGCGCATGACCGCCTATAGCTAGCGAGGCTGCCAGCTCAGGGGTGAGACGTGTATGGGCCGGAACCACCACATCACCCTCACGCACGATGGACCCGCACGGATTGACTGCCGCGCCAGGACGGACGTCCAGGTTTTCACCGACGATGCGCAACGAACCATCGACGTCATAGGCTATATCCTCCACGGCAATAACCGCATCGAAGGCATCGGGAAAATCATCGCCGGTGTCGGCCTGCTCGAAATCCCAGCCGCGTCGCCACGCGGCCGTATCCGGCATGCCGTTCGCAAAATCAGCGGAACGCACGGCAATGCCGTCGCGCTTGGACGAGCGCTTCAACGGCAAAGAGCAAAGCGCGCGCACGTCGCACGCCGTCACCCGGCCGAACGCCGTGTCAAGCGGAACGATCTGAGATTCCCTTCGAACATCCCATCGATCGCACAGCTCGCGCAGGGCATCTTGGCGCGTGACGCTGTTCTCGTATACGAATTCCATCCGCTCCCTCGTCTTTCTCGTATTTGTCGGTCGCGCCTACAGGCACGGTCCTTCCTTCGCTACGCCTTGATGCAGCACTCCACGAATCGCTCGATCGCTCGATCCATGTCCGCACCCGGCAGCACGGCATCGCGCGCGAACAACGTGCTCGACACTGCTTCGTGCGGAAGCTCGAGCGCCACGGCATTCTCGAACCCGGGGATACGTCGCAACAGCGGATCCCCCACGAAAAGCATTTCAGGATGCTGCTGGCCGTACCGCACCAAATCGAGCTCTGACTCGATTTGAAAATCTCCCGGTTCGATCCAGGACGGCTCCATTGAAAAGAACGACGCCACGGAAACGGTCGGCGTCTTGCCCGAGCGCAGGAACCGAGCGCGCAACGTTGACCGCAATGCGTTCGCAGCCACATGTTCGCCCACGATAAGCACACGAGCCGCGCACGAGCATTCTTGCCGGCCTTGCCCGGCAGCGTACGCGGCATCGCGCGATCCTTCGCCCGCGATCGCTGCGCGCAAGCCTGCCGCCGCAGCATCGGCTCCCGCCCTCTCCACCGGAGAACCGACCGCAAAGGGAACGCCGAAGCGATCGCGCAGAAAGCGCGCCGCAGCCAAACCGGACCACGAAACCACCAAACTTGCATCCGCCTGCGCAGCCCGGGAAACGTCGCCCAACCCATAAGGCCGAGTTGTGCTCCATGCAATATCGAAACCTTCTGACAGCACGCATTCTTCGAGTGCCCTCAAATGCTCCTCACCCATGAAATCGTGCGGGGTCGCGCCCAGCACGTTCACTCGCGGCCGCGCAAAACCGCAAGATTTCCCATGAAGGATGCAGTCATCGAGCGGCTTCTGCGCCGCATCTATGCCGCCCGCAAACCTTCGGCACAACGCCTCCAATGCAAGCGACGTCCCGTGCTCGTACGTATCAAAACCAGTGGTGGGCAGCCCGAATGCGGGCATGCCACATCGGCATTCCACTTCGCGCGCCATACCGCGCACATCCATCCCCACAATTGCGGGGACCGGCGTTCCCACCAGCGCAACGCACGAGGGATGCAGCGCCTCGACTGCCTCGATAGTCTGATCCAGAATACGAGCATCATCGCCGAGCACCGCATCGAGCGTGCGCAGCTGAGCTGAAAACGTGCTCTTGCGGCACTTCCGCCATCGCAACTCATCGTACTCGACGTAGTTTCGCGTGCAACAACCAGCGTCGATGACGATAACCAAGCAGTTCAATCCGAACAATGCCGAGCATGCGCCCGAATAGTCGCTTGCAAAGGGCGGTAGGTACATCGAAAGCTTGGCCATTATGCACCGCTTCTCGCAGCCCGGGATGCATTAGCGCCCGTACCGCCGTCTGCGCAAGCCACGGCGCCAACCATCGCCCAAGCAAGGCGTTCGACGCCTTGAAATCCAAGAAACCCCTCGTCGTGATACATGTCGATCACATGCTGCGCGCGCACGAGAAACGCCGCGTCGGTGCCGATCGACAAGCAATCCTCTGGCAACCCGTAACCCTGAATAACCTGGTGACTTTCAGCGCGAATCACCCTGACTTGGGGGAAATGCTGCAGCAGATGACGCTCTGCGGCATCGTCGCAACCTTTAAGATGAAAACCGAACACCGCAACCACGTTGAATCCTTCTCCGAGCAAGGCCAAGGCCAGTGAAAACGGCATGAGCGATGCCGACGAATCCACCATCACCGGCAGATTTCCCACTGCGGCGCGCGCGACGGACAGCGCCGATTCGGCCGCGCGACGAGCCGGAGCAACCACGCGGATCAGCGCAGCTTCAAAGCGCTCCTTCCAGTCCAAGGCTTCAACAGGATCGCCGCGACGCAAAGCCAAGAATTGCGCAAGCTCGGCGTAGCGTCGATCGATCTCGTCCATATCGTACGTTGCATGCCAGCTCATCGAAGGGATCGAAAACCGCTCTTCCATCAATGCGGCGGCATCGTCGCCAAGGTGAGACAAGCTGATCGTGAAATCGCTTTTCGCCAGATCAAGGTACTGGCGAAACGTTTCGCACGAAACGATCTGGCGCACCTCGCTCACGCCAAGCGCGCGCAGCGCGGCATAGAGCTCGCATGTTGGCGCGGGGGCTTCGAAGTTCCCTACGAAGTTCACGGCCCGGTCGCGAGCATTCGCGCGCTCAAGCGCTTCGTACAGGCGTGTGTGGATGTTCCGAGCGGTCGAGCGCGTCATATCGGCCGCAATGGGGTTGATATGCGAAAGCAGGAAGCGCACGGGGGCGAATCGATCTCGCAAATCGATCAAAAGGCTTTCTTCATCGGTACCTAGAAAGTCGTCGATGCAGTTCACGTACAACATGATCACGCGCGGGGCCGGACGAACGGCATCCAGCAGTTGCGCCACGGCATCGACCACTTGGTTTTGGTAATCGCCCAAGACGATATCGGTCTGCGAGAACCGCAAAAACGACGCATGGTCGGCCACGCCGTTGCGCAGGGCGCGAATGCCCTGACGCCGGCCGCACGAATTCGGACAAAGATAGAGCGCGTGGCTCTCGGGGATGCGCATGATGCGCTTCGCGCGTCCCGCGCTGGGAATCTGATAGGACAACTCGGCCATCGTCAGGCTCCCCCGTTCGCTCCGCAAGCTCCACGCTTGCTGTACTCGCGAGCAGCGCCTTCCACGCCGTCGGCCAACGCTCGATACACATCGGCCGTAAGCGAGTCGGGGAACAACTCGATCACGGTGGCACCCGCGTCTTCCGCATCTTGCACAAGCGAGGACCGCGGCACGGTCGCGATCACCGAGGTACGCTCCTCGACGCAGAACCGGGAGATTTTGCCCTCTTCGTCCTCTACATTGCGCAGGTTCGCGACCAAGCCCAGCAGCTGAGCGTAGCCGCGCTTCTGGAAGCCCGCCACGGCCCGCATGATGTTGCTTGCCGCGTACAGAGACATCATCTCGCCCGAAGTGACGACGGCAACCTGGTCGGCGTAGCGTCCGCGCATCGGCATGGCGAATCCACCGCACACCACATCGCCCAGCACGTCGTACAGCACGAAGTCGGGACGGTATTCCTCGTAGGCGTGCAGCTTCTCCAAAAGGTCGAACGCCGCAATAATCCCGCGCCCCGCGCACCCCTGACCGGGTATCGGACCGCCCGCCTCCACGCACAGCACCCCGTTCGGCGCACGAAGCACGATATCGCCCAATCCAGGGTCGCCGTCACGCATGCAATCGAGCACCGTGGGCAGCGACGCGCCGCCCGTATGCAGACGCGTGGAGTCGGCTTTCGGATCGCATCCAATCTGCAATACCGTGAAACCACGAGCAGCCAGCGCAGCAGCCAAGTTGCACGTAGTTGTCGACTTGCCGATGCCTCCCTTGCCATACAAAGCCATCTTGTACATGTGTTCCTCGCTCGTCTGCACGCAACCGGCCTCTTCCCTCGCCGAAAACGCGCCGTCGCAGATCCCGGCATCAACCGCCCGCAAACTGCAACTGCGAGCGGTTGAAAAGGGAATTCGCCTATCGATAGTTGATAATGGAGTCGATCTCGGAATCCGTCATCTCGTACTCGAAGAAATGGGAATAGAAGTACTTGATATCTTCCGCTAGCTCTTTTTGGGAGTACAGCTCGGGATACATCTTGTTCATAGCCCACAGCACCGTCAACGGCTGTTCAACTGTGCGGTTGCCCCACACATGAGCTACCGTAGGCACTGCGTACACGCGCTTGTCCTGAATGGCAGGCAAGCTGGCGATGTTCGCATCGGCGTAGATGGCAGCGGTATCGGTATTGCTGGAGAAGATCACCTGCGGCTGCCATGCAAGCAGATCTTCAACGGTGTATTCGAGCGCATTTTTCTGATGCTTCTCCTTCGTCACGCTCTGACCGCCCGAGGCCGTAAGCCACCACTCGGAAATGATATGCGGGTTCTTAAGAGCTTCAACGTCACCGTATATCACCTTAAGACGATCCGAATCCGAAAGCTTCGCCGTACGGTCACCAGCCTTCTTCACCATGCCATCGAAGTACGCATTGTAATCGGCAGCACGATCTTGAGCACCGAGCACCTCGCCCATTAAGCTGACAGCCTTTTTAACGTCCTCCGTGTCGTTCCACTTCAGCACGATCACGGCCATGCCCGCCTCTTCGAGCTGCTGAGCCGTGTCCTCCATCATAGTGATGCAAAGGTCGGGAGCAAGCGCCATGGTGGCTTCCATATCAACGCCGTCGGCCGTTTCCAGAACCGGCTCCCCTTTGATCTGCGGCGCGAACTTGTACTGCATGGCCCACTTGTCATTCTTTGTGAAGTTTGCAGGCATTTCGTTAACGATCAGATCGCCTTTGCCCATGCATTCGACGAAGGCGTTCAGCACGCCCACCGAGCCAAACGTAGCCACGCTCGTCACCGTACCGGGCACCTCCACAGTGCGGCCCGTCATGTCGGTCACCGTGCGCGTTGCCGGCGCCTCCTGCTTTGCCTGGCTTTGTCCTTGCTGCTCGGCAGACGCACCAGCGCCCTTCGAGTCAGACGTCGAGCAGCCGGCCAGGCCCGCGCACGCCAATGCGGCAACCAGCGCCGCCGCGGCAACACGCGCAAGCCAACCGTTCTTGCTAGCAATTCTCATGATTCGTTCCTTTCTATTGATTTCGATCGACCATCCCTTTGGAGTCGCAAGAACGCACTCCATCGAGCAAAGGAATGCAAGTTTTGACGGATATGCCGCCCACTTCGGTTCTACCCACATACACCGGCGTGTTGTACAGCGCACTTAGACTCTCGCTGGTCACCACGAGGTCGGGAAAACCGGAAGCAACAATGCGCCCACCGTTCATGAGCGCCACCGTCGAGCATGCCAAAAATGCATGGTCGGGATAATGCGAAGTCATGAGGATGGCAAGCCCCTGCGCCGCAAGGTGCTTGATGGCTGCAAGTATCTTTACCTGGTTGTGGTAGTCGAGGTTGGCCGTAGGCTCGTCCATCACCAGCACGCGAGCCTCCTGCGCGAGCGCGCGAGCAACCAGCACCATCTGCTTTTCACCACCCGAAAGCTCTTGATAGCGACGTTCGGCCAAATGCTCGATCTGCAATCGGCGCATGGATGCAAGCGCCACATCCTTGTCGTGCAAGGAGTGAGAAGCTCCGGGCGCCAAATGAGACACGCGCCCCATGAGTACCACCTCTCGCGAAGAATACGGAAACGCCAGAGACGAGGATTGCGGCACGTAAGCCATGTGGCGAGCACGTTCTTTCGAGGTCATGGATGCAATGTTTCTCCCGTTCACAAGCACCGAACCCGCATGCGGCTTCGAAAACCCCAACAAGCAGCGGAGAAGCGTGGTTTTTCCCATACCGTTCGATCCCAGCAGGCATAGAATCTCGCCTTCGCGCAGCGAAAGCGTCACGCCTTTGAGCACGTCGCCGCGATGCGCATGGTATGCAAACCGAAGATCGTCGACTTCCAGCATCAGAGCCATTCCCTTCTCGTGCGAATAAGAAGGAACACAAACACCGGCGTGCCAATGAGCGCCGTCAACACGCCCAACGGCAGGTCGGCCAACGAAGCGCGCACAATATCGTCAATGACCAGAAGGAATATGCCGCCGATAACGAACGATCCGACGATGAGCTTGGAGTAGGACGCCCCCGTCATAGCGCGCGCGACATGCGGCACCACCATGCCGATCCAGCCAATGATGCCAGCCACCGACACGGCGCAAGCGGTCATAAGCGTTGACGCGACTATGACCACGCTTTTGACCAGCCGCACGTTCACGCCCATAGCAGCCGCTTCGTCCTCGCCCGCGGCCAGCACGTCGATCTTATGGCGAAACAGAAACAACAAAACAAGCGATAAAGAAACCGAAGGCAGTACAACCAGCAAATCGGCATTATCCCCTTTGTTAAGACTTCCCATCAGCCAAAACGTAATAGAAGGAAGCACGCTGTCAGTATCGGCAACGGTTTTGACAATAGATATGAGTGCCTGGAAGAAGCTCGATACCACCACGCCAGCCAGCACGAGAATGGTCAGGTTCTGTTTTCCGAACGCCGCACCAATGGCACACGCCACCGCGACGGCTGCAATACCGCAGACGAATGCGGATATCTGAATTTCCCACCAATTGCATCCGTTCAGCATGGCTAGAGCAGCACCGAAGCCCGCACCTGCGGACACGCCCAGAATGTCAGAAGACACCATCGGATTTTTAAACACCGTTTGATACGAAGCACCCGAAACCGAAAGTGCGCCCCCGATCAGTACCGAAAGCGTGATCTGAGGGAAACGCACATTGATCATGATCGGCTCCAGCACGGCCGCCCAGTACCGTTCAACAGGCATTATTTGGGCACGCAGGATGTCCACCACCGTTTGCACGGAAATATCGACACTGCCAATAAGAAAAGAGAGCAGGTACGCAACGAAAAGAACAACCGTAAGGAGGCCGATTTTCACCGCAAAGCCCCTACGGACTCCAACACGATTCGAAGATCTCACCCAACATCCCCCTCGCAGCGTATGTCTACATCACGAACATACTTCTATATTATTCTTAATCAAGAATAATATCGGTTGCAATTGCAACAGCATTGGAAATATCAAGCCTACGAGAAGCGAAGATGAAACCGACCGGACCGTACTTTGTGGGTGCGAATCGGAACCGTGACAGCCCTCAGGCGCGATTCGAGCGTCACGCAGCTTCGGAGTCAAGAGAAACCCCAGGTGGCGAGAATCCTGAACCGGCATCGTCGCCCGGCAGAGCCTTCAGAATTGCCCAGGTCCCGATTCGCGCCCATAAAAATGAGAGGACTGGAGCGAGCGAGGGGGCAGGCGAGGTCATTGACCCCACCTGCCCCCTCGCTCGTCTGGAAAACCTGCGCCCGCTTTGGGCGGGCGCTCGAATGCGAATTCGTTATTCGGCAGG